>NZ_PSZN01000001.1:0-190821 GCF_002964965.1 Apibacter adventoris | reverse complement strand
TTTATTTTTTTTATATAAAAAATAAATTTAAAAGCACTTATTAAAATATTATATAATAACTATATTTTATATCTTTTGTGTTTAAAAATATAAATTTTTAATATAAATTAATTTTTTAATGTTTGTTAATATATCTTATAATTTAGATGGAGGATAAGGTTGAAATACAAATGTTTCTTTACTTTTATTTTGTATTTAATATAATTATTTTAAACTAATGAAAGTATTTTTTTATCTGTCCGAATGCATTAAAAGTATTAAAGGACTTAACTCTATTAGTTAAATCCTTTAATATTTATTATTATTTCCTTAATGTTATCTTCTCACAATAAATTTAAATTTGGCAGTACCTTTATTGGTTTTGACTTCTAAAATGTATGTATTTGAAATTAAATTTGAAGTATTAATTTGGAATTCAGTTTTAGAGTCAATCACATCTTTGCGTATAAGAAGTCCTACATTGTTAAATATTTTATAACTAGTAGCAACCCTGTTGGAGTCAGAAAATTTGATATTTAATTCATTAATAGCAGGATTTGGATATAATTGGATTCCTTCTGCTATATTTACTTTTTGAGGAGTTTTCCAAACTTCAGAAGTAGTCAAAGAAGCTCTTCTTGGGGAATTTTTTAAAACAGCTAATATTCTTGCTTTTTGATCTAAAGTAAAAGTATTAAAGCAGGTATCATTACAATAATCCATATAATTTTCAGTCATATCATTTCCAGGTTCATTGGGACAAGAATCTTCTATAGTTATGCAAGAATAATTAGGTGCAGCAGCAGCAGGGGTATCTAAACAATAATCGTTTTTACTATCAGTGGCATCGACGGTACATAAGGAATTATCTCCCCAAATATGTCTTAATCCTAGGGCATGTCCTATTTCATGAGTTAATGTTCTTCCTTTATTATATCCGGAATAATAAATGTCTGTTTTATTATTGCTAGATCCAAAAGCTCTCCAATCGAGAATTACCCCATCAGTAGCGGCTATTCCATCAAGATTTTCCAATCCATCTAATTTTGAACCAGAAGGAAACTGGGCGTATCCTAAAGTATTTTTTAAATCCCCAGAGTCATCAAATTCACAGACCCATATATTAAAATATTTATTAGGATCCCATTGAGTTTTAGGTTTTAAAATTTTTTCAACATTATCTGTATCCCATATATAATTTTTTAAAGATATACGGTCTATACCATTTGTTGGGTTGCCTTTAGGGTCTACAATTGCTAATTTAAATTCAATTCCTACATTTGCCCCTATAGGATTATTATTATACCCCGGAGTGTTAATTATTCTTAAATAATCCTGATTAAGAACTGTTATCTGAGAAAACACTCTTTCATTAGAAATATTCTCGTTTTCTCCTATAGCTTTATCTTTATGTATAATGTGTACCACTACTGGAATTATGAGAGTGTCATTAGTATATTTCCCTGATTTTAAGGCCTTTTTTATTTTATCAGTTTTATGAGATATCCATTTTTCAAATTGTTGTTCGGTATCTCGATTAGTGTATTTGCTTTGTAAAAACATTTCATATTCTGTAGAAGCACAACGTATAAGTCCGTTTTTAGGATTTATTAAATTTTTAGATATTTTAGATTGGAATATCTTATTCTCTTTTTTATTTTGTCCTAATAAAATTCCTGATAAGAGAAGTAGGGAGAATAATCTAATAAGTAAGTGATTTATTGTCATGAGCTTAAACTATAAGCAAATATATCGTTTAATTAAATTATTTACAAATTATAAAGAAAACAAATTCATCTTCATAAAAAAATAATCCTTTATTTAGGGAATGCCTTATTACTATTCTTTTGAAAAGAATAAATTAAATGAAATACACCGGGTAGAATAAAAATACTTCCCAACATTAATGCCCAAGCTAAGTTTTTAATAGCCATGGGTTCATCTTCATTACTTATTAAAGATAATGTGCTGTTTTTTAAGAGTATAAGATGGGGGTAATGTTGGTATGTAGCCGCTAATAATATCATAATTACTTGAAAACCAGCCAAAATTCGTATCGGGGCATACTTTTTCAATTTCAAATAATAATATATACCTAATAATGAAACTGTAGCCAATATCACTGAAATTTGACCTATTGTTCCTTTGTATACCCATTCAAAAATTGGTATATCAGATATATAAGCTGCAACAAATACTAAAATACCTGTCATAACGACTATAAGTTGATATAATTTCACTTTTATTATCAAAAATTGTTTATCGCTATTTTCTTTTACTTGGGGTAAAATATAACAGGATGCTAAAAATCCACAAATAGAAATGGTGAAAATTCCTAATGCACATCCAAATGGAGTGAACCAACTAAAAATATAGGCAGACAAAAAATCAGTAGATTCGGTATCAATAGTCATAGAAACTGTAGAAGCAGCAATAACCCCTAAAAAGAAGGGAGTTATTAAGCTAGACCAAGTAAAGATTTTATTATATACAATTTGCCAATGATCATTTATAACATCGTAATTTCGGAAAGAGAATGCTGTGCCCCTTGCAATGATTCCTAAAAGCATAAGTACTAAAGGAATATGCAGATAGGTAGACATGGTGGCATAAATATTGGGAAACCCTACAAAAAGTATAACGATTACAATAATTAGCCACATATGATTTGCTTCCCAAACGGGTCCCATAGATTTATACATAATTTTACCAGCCCTATTTTTATTTTTTTTACTGCTGAATAATTCTACTATTCCTGCACCAAAATCTGCTCCACCTAGTAATAAATATAAGCAAATAGCTGTCCAAAGAAAGAATATGACTACATATAGATAAAACATAATTTTTTACTTTTTATTTAAGATATAATTTTTGTCAGTTGGGTCGTAAAGTTTTGGAACCATTTTAATTTGACGGTATATAAGAAAAGCAACTATTAAAGACAGAGAGATAAAAATTGCTGTAAATAAATAAAATGAATAAGCTATTCCCGGCATGGGGGAAACAGCATCTGCCGTTTTCATAACCTTGTATATAATCCATGGTTGGCGTCCTACCTCAGTAACTGTCCATCCTGCTTCTAATGCTATATACCCCAAAGGAGTAGCAATAACAAAAAATTTTAGTAAATATTTATTATTAACCCATTGTTTTTTCCTAATTATTCCTATAAGATAAATAAAGCCAAGAATCATGAGTATTACACCTAAAAATACCATAATTTGAAATGAATAATGAGTGATAGAAACAGGAGGTCTATCATTTTTAGGAAAATCTGAAAGACCTTTCACCGGTGTTTTAAAATTTCCATGGGCTAAAAAGCTTAACAAACCAGGTATTTTAACTGCCAATTTTACTTTTTCGTTCTTAACATCCGGAATACCACCAATAATTAATGCTGATGCAGAATCTGTTTTAAAGTGTGCTTCCATAGCCGCTAGTTTTTCTGGTTGTCTTTGGGTTATATCTTTAGCGGAGATATCTCCGCTTATAGGCTGCAATATAGCAGCAATAGATGCCGATATAGCGGCTATTTTAAAGGCTCGTGAATGGAATTTAATGTTTTTTCTCTTAAGGATCATAAGTGCATGGATACCCGCAATCGCAAAACCGGTAGCAACAAAAGCTGCTATAATCATATGTAAGGCCTGTGAAAACCAAGCATCATTAAACATTGCTTTTATTGGGTCTATATTCAAATATTTACCATTTATATAATCGAATCCTGCAGGGCTATTCATCCAGGCATTTGCAGAAACAACCAATATTCCTGAAGCTAATCCGCTTATACCTACTAATAATCCGGTGAACCAATGAAACCAAGGATTTAGTTTCTTCCATCCATAAAGATAAAACCCCAAAGCAATAGCTTCAACAAAAAAAGCAGTTCCTTCTAATGAAAAAGGCATTCCGAAAATTGGTCCGGCATGTTTCATAAATTTAGGCCATAATAAACCTAATTCAAATGAGAGCATGGTACCTGAAACAGCTCCTGTAGCAAATAGTATTGCAATACCCATACTCCAAGCCTTGGTAATTCCTTTATATATTTCATCGCCTGTTTTTAAGTATTTGTAGTGAGATATTGCCATAAAAATTGGCATTACCATTCCTATACAGGAAAAGATGATGTGGAAGCCTAAGGATAACGCCATTTGTGAGCGTGCGGCTATAAAATCATTCATGTTTTAATTTGTTATTTTTAGTATTAAAGATTCAAATTTATGAAGGAATTATATATACTAAAAGTTTAATAATTGTATTTTTTTATAGCTGTATATAAGTGTTTGAGATTTCTAGTTAAATTAGTATAGATGTTTAAATATTTTTCTATAAATAAATTATAATAAGAGAACAGAGAAATATATTATAGATTTGAAAGAAATAAAAAAACAAAATGAAAAATAAGATTTGGTTTGTCTTTATTTTAATATTTAGCATTACTAGTGTTAGTTGTACACAAAAGAAAAATATTAATGGTGATTTATATATTTTGTTTAAAATTTCAGTTAATGATAAAGCTTTAGATCCCACTTATAAAAGGCTAACTCAAAAATCATAAAATGGTAAGATTAATGCAGAAATTCAATAGAATTTTTAATTCATGAAAAAGCGAATGATGTAGATAATATATTTAATTTTAATAAAGAAAAATATATTATCTGATAAGAGTTATATAATGTATTAAAAATTATTTTATAAAATTCTTAGGATTTGCTTTAAATTCTTCCTTACAATTGGAACTACAAAATCCATATAATTTACCATCATAAGTAAGAGTATCTTTTAAATGTTTGGAAGTTGGCATTTGACAAACGGGGTCTAGTTTATTAATAACTTTAACATTTGAAAGAACTTCTTTATCATTATTAGGCATTACATTATCTTTTTCTTTAGAGTTACAAGATATGATTGAAGATAATACAATTATTGATAAAAACAATATTTTTCCTTTCATTTTATAAGGTGTTTATTATTAATCAAAGATGGTAAAAAATCTGGTAAATAACAATTTTATTTTTGGTGCCACATTTCTGTCAATTTAATAAAATCATCTACAGATAATTGTTCTGCTCTTAAAGATAAATAATTGTGATTGCTCAAATATTCAGGAATAGCCAAAGATTTGAGGGCATTTCTTAATGTTTTTCTGCGCTGATTAAATCCTGCTTTAACAATTCTTATAAAAAGATTGTTGTCTATTCCCTCAATGGTATCTCTATATCTGGTTAACCTTATGACAGCAGATTTAACCTTAGGCGGAGGAATGAACACATGTTCATGTACAGTAAAAAGATACTCAGTTTTATAATAAGCCTGTGTAAGAACCGATAATATTCCGTATATTTTATTTCCTTTAGCAGCTACTATTCTCTCTGCAACCTCTTTTTGAAACATGCCTACCATTTCAGGGATCAAAGATTTATTTTCTAATATTTTAAAAATAATTTGAGAAGAAATATTGTATGGAAAATTACCAATTATAGCCAAAGATTGATTAAAAAGCGAGGGTATATCTAGTTTTAAAAAATCTCCTACAATATGGTTTTTTAATTGTGGATAGTGGATTAGAAGATATTCAATTGATTCGGTATCTATTTCAGAAACAAAAGTTTCAATATTTTTTTGTAGCAAAAATTCAGTTAAAACCCCCATTCCCGGACCTATTTCCAAAACTTTCAGGTAGTTTGCATACGTTAAAGAATTTATAATTTTAGAAGCTATATTTTGGTCATTTAAAAAATGTTGACCTAAATGTTTTTTAGGTTTAACTCTCAATGTTAATAGTTTTTAACAATTTTTTATAGTCAAAATTACATTAAAATATATTAGGATTTTATACTTTAGCAAATATTTTATAAATAATATGGCTTCAAAATTAGATAGGATTAATAAGAATAGATTGCGTTCATCAAACGTAACAGTGGTTATAAGTATATCTCTTGTATTGTTTTTGATTGGAATTATTGGAATGATTATTATTAATGCAAATTCATATATTGATTATTTAAAAGAACAAATGGTAATTGAGGTGTTTTTTAAAAATGAAAAAGATAAAAAAGATTTGGTGAAAAATGAAAAATCTCAGTTATTATATTTAGATACTGTTAGAACAAATCCCTACGTGAAATCAGCAAAATATATATCTAAAAAACAAGCAGTCCAAATAGCTAAAAAAGATTTAGGAGTAGATTCTGAAGCCTTATTTGAAGAAGATATATTTCCTGCGTCCATAACAGTAGCACTAAAGCCTGAATATATAGATTCTACACATATTGAAACAATTAAACATCAATTACAAAAAAATAAAATTGTAGATGAAGTAAAATCTGATAGTCAACTTTTATCACAAATGAATAAAGGAGTTAACAAAATTACTATTGGTATTTCAGTTCTTGCAGTAATTATTCTACTTATTTCAGTTTCTTTAATTAATAATTCAATAAGGCTTAAAATTTATTCTAAAAGATTTATTATTAAAACCATGCAATTAGTAGGAGCTAAACGCTTTTTTATTATGAAACCTTTTTTAGGGCAAGCCATTGTATTAGGTTCTATAGGGGCAGTTATAGCATTAATATTGCTTTCTGGTGTAAATTACGGTTTAATCCATTATAATATTTTACCTCCTATAGTAGAATATAGCAATTATATACTTTTATTTTTGTTTATCTTAATATTAGGAGTTTTAATTACTACACTCAGCACATGGTTAGCTACCTGGAGGTTTTTAAGATTAAAACTAGATGATTTATATTATTCCTAAAATTTGCAATAAATTAGCAAATTGAAAAAAGATACCAATGAAGAAAAAAACAGATCAAAAAAAACTTTCCGAGACTTCAAAAATGTTTCTTTTTGGAAAGAAAAATTATATATATATGTTTATAGGAGTTGGATTGATTGCTCTAGGATTATTATTAATGACAGGCCCAGATGCCAATACAATAAATGGAGTATATGATAAAAATAACTGGAATGAAGATATTTTTAGTTTTAGAAGAATACGTTTAGCTCCTATTTTTATTGTGCTTGGTTTTATCGTAGAGGTTTATGCTATAATGACAAGTTCAACTAAAAAAGAAAATTCTTAATTTATGAGTACCGTAGAAGCAATAATCATTGCTATTGTAGAAGGTCTTACTGAATATTTGCCTGTTTCGTCTACAGCTCATATGATTTTTACCAGTTCCATTTTAGGTATTCAGGAAGATAATTTCTTAAAAATGTTTGAATATTGTATACAATTTGGTGCCATATTAGCTGTTGTTGTATTATACTGGAAAAAATTCTTTGATTTTAAAAAACTTAATTTCTATATCAAATTAGTTTGTGCGGTTATACCAGCCTTGATTTTAGGAAAATTATTTAGTGATAAAATAGATGCAATTTTAGAAAAACCTATCCCCATAGCCATAGTCTTGGTAATTGGAGGTTTTATATTATTATTTATAGATAAATATTTTAAAAAACCTACTGTTTTCAAGGAAGAAGATATTTCTATCAAACAAGCTGTAGTTATAGGCTTTTGGCAATGTTTAGCAATGATGCCAGGAACCAGTAGGTCAGCAGCATCCATTATCGGAGGGATGCAACAAAAATTAACTAGAGAAGTTGCAGCTGAATTTTCCTTTTTTTTAGCTGTACCTACTATGTTGGCTGTAACTGTATATTCACTTACTTTAAAAAAATGGAAAGAGGGAAATATAGAAATGAGAGGTTATGAAATATTAGCATCCAATAGTGATAAATTAGGTGTTTTTTTATTAGGAAATTTTGTAGCTTTTATAGTAGCTATTTTTGCTATTAAATTTTTTGTAGGAGTAATAAAAAAATTTGGCTTTAAAATTTGGGGATGGTATAGAATCATTGTAGGGATTCTTTTATTAGTATATTTTTTCTTTTACCAAGAAAGTTAATTTTATAGACTTCCCCTTTAATTTTTTTTGAAAAGATAATTTTCTGATTATAGTTTATATAATTGAAATTATATAATATAATAAACCCACTTCTGTAATCAGTTTTTTATTATTACTGACATAAATAAAGTATTTAAAAGAAAAAGTGTTCGTTCATTTTAAGTAGTTAAGAATTCTCATAAAATATTAATTTAGTGTAGATACTTCTAAATTATCTTAAGTAAATTATAATTCATAATTAAATTTTTCAATAAAATATATATGTCATTGATAATGATATGGCAAGGTATATCATTTTTTTATGTTTAAATTGCACTTATTTTTATTATGGATCAGGAACAAATATTAGAAAAAGTTCATAAATTTTTATTCTCATATTTTAATTCCAGAGAATATGAAATTTCACCTATTACAAACAGTGCATCAGATAGAAAATATTTTAAAATAAAGTTTAATAAAGTATTTTTTATATTAACATTTAGTAGTAATATAGCAGAAACACAAACATTTTTATATTTTTCTAAAATATTCAAAAAAGAAGGTATTCCTGTACCGGAAATTTTGAAAGTAGACGCTGATTTGGATATTTATTTACAGGAATATTTAGGAAATCAAAGTTTATTTTCAATAATAAACCAAGAAGGAGAAAATATAAAAATTAAAAAATTATATGAACAATCCTTAGATGACTTAATAAAACTACAATTTAAAGTATCCAAAAAAATAAATTATTCACAATGTTATGATTTTTGTAGGTTTGATAGAAATATAATTTTTAATGATTTAAATTATTTTAAATTTTATTTTTTTATGCCTTTGGAAATACCTTATTCTAATAATAAATTAATGCATGAATTTTATCAAATTGGGAAAAAAATAGAACAATTATCCCCCCAAGGTTTTGTATTTCGAGATTTCCAATCCAGAAATATTATGATTAAAGAATCAAAACCGTATTTTATAGATTATCAGGGAGGAATGAAAGGAAATACTTTATATGACCTTGTGTCTTTATTATGGCAAGCAAAGGTTCATCTATCAGTAAAATTAAAAGAAGATTTAAAATACTATTATGTAGAAAAAGTTAAAGATATAAGTCATTTATCCATAGATCAGTTAGAAGAAGCCTATCAATACTGTTTGCTTATAAGGCTATTGCAAGTTTTAGGAGCTTATGGATTTCGAGGAATGTTACAAAAAAAAGAACATTTTATTAATAGCATAGGTCTAGGATTAGATAATTTAAAATGTTGGATGGGGCAAAGTACTATTATTAAAAATTATCCTGAATTATATAAAATCATTTCCAGTTTATTTAATAAAGATGTAGAAAATAAAATTAATGACATAATAAATAAATCATGAAAAAAACACTGCATATTTTAGTTCAAAGTTTTTCTTATCGTAAAGGATATCCGGAAGATCCAGCTGGGAATGGGGGAGGATTTGTTTTTGATTGTCGAGGCATTTTAAATCCCTATAGATTTGGAAATTTAAAATATCTCACAGGTAAAGATAAAGAGGTTGAAGAATTTTTTGTTGAAAAAACGGATATGCCAGAATTTATTGAATCTATAAAAAAGATTATTGATATTACAATTAACAATTATTTAGAACGTGAATTTTCAGATTTACAAATTAATTTTGGATGTACAGGAGGGCAACATAGATCAGTATATTCTGCAGAAAAAATAGCATTATATATAATTGAAAAATATCCTCAAACTCGAGTTTCCCTTGTACATAGAAATTCTAAAAATTGGATGTTGAAATAGCTTATATAAAAAGCAAATAATTTTGAAGAATCTTATAAAATTATTATTTCTATTTTTTCAGATGTTTATGTTCTCGTGTTATGGACAAAAAAATGTTATTAATTTTAATCCTAGATATTTACCTGATAAAATATATAAGAAAAATATTACTCAAATGTGTGTAATACAATTAGAAATTCAGGGAAATAAAGAAATGTTAGAAGAAATAATAAAAAATGGAATTGAAAATCCTGCTATACAAACAGAAAAGGAAAGAGAAAAAATATTAATAACTACCGGTAAATTATCACCTAATCATACTTTTCCAATCTCAGGTAAAACAGAAAATATTGAAAATTCAAAATTAAAAGGAATAGCATTTAAAGGGTATTGCAAATTAGGATATTCTCCCATAATAAATTCGTTAGATTCCTTACAATTAAAAAAAGATATAGAGGAAAAATTGATTTTATATATTGAGAAATTATTGCGAGAGAATATTATTTCTCAAAGAAAAATTAAAATTGGCGATAGTATTTCAGTTGTTTCACCACTTATTAATTATTCAACAGAAAATTTGAATATAGATTTGAAAGAGACAACTATTTATCATTTACAGAAACTAAAGGGGAAAAAAGTTTTTTTTAACTTTACTCAAAATTATATAACCAAAGCTGCTATTAACAAATCACAGTTTTCAGGAAATGGGAAAGGAAAAGGAATTTTAGTTTATGATTTAGAAAAACAATTTATCATTTATAATAAAAGTTCTGGAAAGGTAGAATTAGATTCTAGCAATGTATATCCAGATATTAAATTTAGTATAAAAATGAAATTTAATACAAAAGAGAAAAATACAATAAAATAAACATTTTATTAAATCCTTATGTCTATACACTTTGAATTAAAAAAAATTACTACAGAAACTTTAAAAAAAATGAAAGTTTCCGGAGAAAAAATTTCTATGTTAACCGCTTATGATTATTCTATGGCAAAGCTTGCTGATGAAGGAGGATTAGAAGCTATATTAGTTGGAGATTCAGCAGCAAATGTTATGGCTGGTTACGAAAGTACATTACCTATTACATTAGATCATATGATTTATCATGCGCAATCGGTGGTTCGAGCCGTTAAAAGAGCATTGGTAATAGTAGATTTGCCTTTTGGTACATATCAGTCAGACCCTATACAAGCCTATAATTCAGCTGTAAGAATAATGAAAGAATCAGGAGCTTCAGCAATCAAAATAGAAGGAGGAGAGGAAATAAAAGATTCTATAAAATCAATTTTATATTCAGGTATTCCTGTTATGGGACATTTAGGGCTTACTCCCCAATCTATTAATAAATTTGGGTCATTCAAGCTAAGGGCAAAAGAACTAGATGAAGCAGAAAAGTTAATTTCCGATGCCAAATTACTTGAAAAATTAGGGTGTTTTTCTATAGTTTTAGAAAAAATTCCTTCAGATTTAGCAGAGAAAATCTCTCGAGAATTGAGTATTCCTATTATAGGTATAGGAGCAGGTAATGAGACTGATGGACAGGTGTTGGTAATACATGATTTATTGGGTATGAATAAAGACTTTAAACCTAAATTTGTCCGTAAATACTTAAATCTTCATGAAGAAATAACAGTAGCTGTTTCACAATATGTTAAAGATGTAAAAAGCAAAAATTTTCCAAATAAAGAAGAAAGTTTTTAAATAATTCTTTTAATATTTTGTATTCAATATGAATTTTGAAGAGCAAATACTTTTTGAAGATAATCACATTATTATAATTAATAAAAAATCAGGGCAAATTGTACAAGGAGATAAAACTGGCGATATTCCATTGGTAGATGAAGTTAAAAATTACTTAAAAAAGAAATATAATAAACCTGGTAATGTATTTGCCGGTTTGGTGCATAGGTTAGATCGACCCACATCCGGAATTGTAATTTTTGCTAAAACCAGTAAAGCGTTAAGTCGCCTAACTCAAATGCTCAAAAAAAGGGAAATTAAAAAGACGTATTGGGCTGTAATAAAAAAAAAGAATATGCCTGAAAATCAGCGTTTAGTACATTATTTAAAAAAGAATGAAAAAAATAATAAAACTATAGCATATAATCATCCGTTTCAAAATGCTAAAGAAGCAATATTAACTTATCATATAATTAAAAAATCGGATCACTATCAATTATTAGAAATAAATTTAGAAACAGGAAGACATCATCAAATAAGAGCCCAATTAAGTGCGATTGAATGTCCTATTAAAGGAGATTTAAAATATGGTTTTGAACGATCTAATGCGGACGGAAGTATATATTTATTAGCTAGAAAAATAGAATTTATACATCCAGTAAAAAAAATAAAAATTTTTTTAGAAGCTCCTGTTCCTCAAAATGATAATCTATGGAAAAGCTTTCAAAAATAAATTTTGTAAAATTAAGATTTAGTATTTATGATTTTCTACTTAGCGTATTATTTTTTCTACTTGAGATTTTTATTGGTCTTTTTGTGAAAGATCATTTTATAAGACCTTGGGGCGGAGACTTTTTAGTGATATTTTTAATTTATTATTTTATAAAGGCATTTGTAAAAATACCCTCTCTATTACTTATATTTTTAGTTTTAATGTTTGCGTGTTTAGTAGAAATTAGTCAATATTTTCATATAGTAGATATATTAGAAATTAAAAATAAGATATTAAGAATAGCTATCGGAAATTCTTTTAGTTGGGGAGATATATTAGTCTATATTTTGGGTGCTATTACTTGTTACTATTTTGATAGCAAAATATTTAATAAAAAAGGGAAAATTTCTAATTAGAAATCTTCCCTTTTTTTATAATTTAAATTTAAATTATTTCACATAAATATATTTGATATTTATCTCAGTATTATTATTTACAATAATTTTTAACGGATATTTAGAAGGATTAAATTCAATATAACTATATGTATTTCCATCCCAATCAGTAATAATATTATTGATTAAATTAAAAGTTCCCGGAAATTCTTCTCCAAAATTATTAAATAACCAATTAGGTGTCTGTACAGAGCTCATCCATCCTTTTGTTTTATCATAAACATTTTGGTCACTGTTTTTAGTAAGTAAATTGCCAGCAGCATCGTATCCGTAAGTAATTGTTCCTGTGTCAGGGTTATTTTTTGAAATCAGTTGCTGTTTGCTATTCAACGTAAGAGTGTAAGTTTTATTTACTCCGGAAATTATAACATTTTCTAATATGTTTTCTTTATCTATATATTTATAGGTGTACTTGGCAATACCCGTTTTATATGAATTTACAGACACCTCTGTAACATTATTGGTATTTTCGTCATAAGCAATGTTATAGGTATTTTTATATCCTCCGGTAAGTGTTTCCTGAATAGATATAAGCTGATTTTTAGAATTATAATTTAATGTAATGTAACTACTAGTAGATATAGCTCCGGTACTAGGATCTGTAAAAGATTTTGTAATTTCTGAAGGTAATAATTTCAGATTTTGAGAGGAATTATCTATTTCGTAAGGTTCAAAATTTTCTTCTCCACAAGAGAAAAATAACGAAAAAGAGAACATAGTAATAGCTATTAACAATAAATTTTTCATAAATTGCTTTTTGCAAATATACTATATTTTTATAGATCTTTCATGATAGAACCTTATAAAGTGAATTAAAAATGGCATTGCATAATGATTTAGGAAAAGAAGCCGAAAATGAAGCTGTAACTTATTTGATTTCAAAAGGGTATGATATTTTAGAGAAAAATTGGAGATATAAAAAAGCTGAGGTTGATATAATTACACTTTATAAAGAAGAATTGGTAATTGTAGAAGTTAAAGCCAGAAGTTCCGATCTTTTTATAAATCCTGAAGATGCTGTTACTCCAGCAAAGAGGAAAAGAATTATTGAAGCAGTTAATTATTATGTAATAGATAAAGATTGGAATGTAAATGTTAGATTTGATATTATTTCTTTATTAAAAAAGAGAGAAAAATGGACCATTAATCATATAGAAGATGCATTTGATATTCTTTTATAAATAAAAATCTTTGGTTAGCTCTTTATACTCAGCAGACCATACACGTGGACTTTTTTCAACATAAAAATATCTTTCTTCTTTTTTTATGGGGTCTATGTTAGAAAACTCAACTATAGTCCTATTTATTTTTCCATTTTTAATGCCGGATATACGTACAATTTTTTGAGGGTATAAATGTATTGACTCTGCGAAAGAAAAAATAACTTCTTCATCATAATGTGGGAATATACATCCCATGATTCCTTTATTATTAAGTAAAATTTTTGATTTTAATAATAAGGTTCTATAATCCAATTTTAATTGTTGTCTAGCTATGGGATGCTTAGTATGATGGGGTTGAGTGCTTTTAAAATAAGGAGGGTTACAAATAATATAATCAAAATGAAGTAAAGGAGAAAATTTTTGTAACTCTAAATTAAAAACAGTAATTCTTGACGAAAAATCAGAATTTGAAATATTTTTTTGCGCTAGTAAAAAGGCTTCTTTTTCCGATTCTAGTGCTGTTATGGTTGCTTTAGAATTTCGCTGGGCACACATAAGAGAAAGCAAACCTGTGCCGGTTCCTATGTCTAAAATAGTTTGAGCGGAATTAATATTTGTAAGACAGCCTAATAACACACTGTCTGTGCCAACTTTAAAAACGGATGGAGCTTGTAAGATTGAGAATTTTTTAAAATGAAAAATCTTATTCATTTTTAGGAATTTCAAATTTAAAAACAGTACCTTCTCCTACTTCAGAAAAAAAGGAAATATTACCATCATATTCTTCAATAATTTTTTTTGTTATAGCAAGCCCTAATCCACTACCACTGGTTTTGGTAGAAAATTGTGGAGTAAAAATTTTAGGTTGTATTTTTTCAGGTATACCATTACCATTATCTATGATTATAAAATATACCATACGTATATCATGTCTTATTTTTACAATAATATTTGGAATTCTTTTCTCAGGAACTGATTGAAAAGCATTTTTGATAAGATTAGTAAGAACTCTGTTTAGTAAATTTGGATCTATATTTAATATAATGGAGTCTTCCAAATAATCCATTACTAAATATTGAGAAGGAAATATTTCCAAGCAATTTTTCACCACTTCAATTACATTTATTCTTTCATCTTTCTTTAGGGGCATTTTAGCAAAATCTGAAAAAGCCTCGGCTATAGAAGATATAGTATTGATTTGTTGAATTAGTGATTGAAAAAGAATGTTTAGCTTACTAACCACTTCCGGATCTTTAGGGTTGAATTTCATTTGGAAACTTTGAATTTCCAGTTTCATGGGAGTTAAAGGGTTTTTAATTTCATGAGCCACTTGCCTGGCCATTTCTTGCCAAGCACTATCTTTTTCTGCCTTTATAAGAGCATCCGTTTGCTGTTTAAATTTAGATAACATAGTGTTATAAGCACTAACTAATGGACTTATTTCATCTATATAGCTGTATAGAATGGGGCGATTATGTGAAAGGGCGCCGGTATCACTTAATCGATAAGCTATTTCTTTAATTCTTTTGGTAAGATTTTGTGAAAAAAACCATGAAAATATTCCACTGATTATCATTACTATAAACATTATAGCCACATATCTATATAATAAATCATAAAAATCTTTTTTTAAGAAATAATCATCATGAAGATATGGGAAATTTATTATAGCTATAGGTTGATAATCATTATTATATATGTATCTATATACAGAGGTAGAATTGGAATTGGCATTAGGTGATTTTTCAGTTATTTCTATGCGATCATTATTTCTATTGAGATTTTTTAATATTTCTTTTGAAATAAACTCAGTTTTTTGAGTTGGTATTTTATTCCCTAAAATAAATTTACCATCTAATGTATAAAAATTAATATCTATATTATTTATATCAGCGATTTCATAAATTTTATTGCCTATTTTTTCTTTTACTTCTTTTGCTTTAGTATTTCTGTTAGAAAGAAGATAATCAAAAGTTTCAATAATTAATTGTTCTTTTCTTTCCAATCTTCTATTATTATAATCTTTTGCAATTTTAATGTATTGGTAAAAAGTTATAATTCCCATAGCAAATATGGTACTAATCACAACTAAAATCATGACTAAAAAAATGCGAAGAGAAAGTGGAAATCTTCTATACATTAATTATAAGAATAAGAATATAAACCAGAAATAAATTATTCTTCAGGTAAGGCACGTAATTTTTTTATAGGTTTCATTAAAAAGAAAAATATAATATTAACAAATATAAGATTTATCCAGAAAAATAAATTAGGATAATTTCTAAAAATTGATTTATCTACAAATTTTGTGTAATATAAAATTAATGGAAGTATAGGAATTAACCAAATACTGAGATTAAGTATAACAGGAGATTTTCTCTTAGGTAAATGGTTTAATATCAGATTGGCTAAATAAATTATCATTATAATAAATAGTCCATACCAGAAAGAAATAACTAGCATTATTATAATAAATTCATCATCATAGTTAAATAATATATCAAAAAAAGCTACAGCTATTCCAAAAATAAAAATTAAAAGACCTGCTACCACCAGGCTTATTAACCAGGATTTACCGCTGGTTACTCTGAATGAGAACAAGGCGATAGATATAAATAAACTTATATATAAGGTTGTGCGTAATAATTGTTCAGTTTTACTTAATGAATTTTCTAAACAATTATCATTAATTTTTTGATAACCATTAATTAGATTATTATATTGTACATAGTATACATGTTTATTACTATACTCATAAACAGGTTTTTCGCGTTCGATATGATTTTGGGGATTAATTGGAAAATCAGGGTAATGATAAATTAAATCAAACCATTTATCAGCAGTTAGATTGGTTTCTAAATTATGTTTTTTTTGTAGATCAAGGTATTGTTGTATAAGTAATTTAATACTATCTTTTTTATCTTCAATTAACCATTGTCTTACAGTATTTAAATTTGTAGAATCAGCAAAGAAAAATGACCTAAAGGAGAAGGATTCACTTTCAGGATAATTTAACAGGGATGCAACTACGGAATCTTTATGTTCATTATTTGGATTTGCTACATCTGGCTCATCATAAGATGTCTCTGATTTAGGGATTAATATTCTGATTTTATCTAATATATTTACGCCTTTTACAAATTGTTTATAGGAGACCTGATTTTGTCGTCTTAATACAATTCCCTGATTATAAGAAAAACAATAAAGAGCATTAGCACTTACCAGAATAAAAATGAGAATCCACTCATAGTACAAAGAAATAGATTTTTTCGGATAAAAAGATTTAAAGGCATTATTTTTCAAGTAAAATATTAACCAAATTATGAATGTTAAAACAGATGTAAATCCGGCTATAAAGTATAATAAGTCCATATTTCGAAAAGAAGAATAATAATAATATGATGTTTCCTGGAAATCAATTTTTCCGGATATATATCCGAAGAAGAAAAACAAAAGATTAAGTCCTAAAATGGTAAGTCCTATAGGTAGAATTTTTATATTCCAAAGTAAAGGGTAATTAAGCAGTAAATATTTTTGAGTTTTTTTAAACATAATATTGTTATAAATAATTAGAAGTTAAATAAAGAAACGACGTGTAGAGTTGGAAATATCTCTAAAATATTTTATAGGAATATTTTCTTGAATAATTGTTTCTAAAAAATTTTTTATAGAGGTTTTTGCAGGAAAATTTGCTATATAAGTTCCACCATTGTAATGGAGTTTTATAAGATTTAATTGCTGGAATGTTTTATATAATTCTTCTTGATTCCACTCAGATTCAAACTCAATAATAAACTCATGTATTTTATTATCAATAGTTTCAGTCTTTAAATTTCTTTGTTCTCCATGTTTTAAGAATATAACCTGATCGGAAGTTTTCTCTACCTCATATAGTTGCTGGGAGCTTAGTACTATCCCTAATGGTCTGAATGGTGATTTGGCTATAGCTTTAAAGTCATCTAAAACAATTTGTTGTGCCATAATGTCTAGATTGGCTAAAGGCTCATCTATGAGTAATAATTTTGGCTTTCTTAGAAGCATACGGGCTAATTCAAAACGCATTTTATAACCGGAAGAAAGGTTTTTCCAACTTAGTTTTTTATAATCCCTAAGTCCCATACGGCTTAGAATTAAATCTGTTATTAATTCATTTTCTTCACTGGCTACTCCATAGCAAGAAGCAGTGAATCTTAAATTATCTAACATAGAGCCATACCAATTATTTGTTCTCTGTGGTATATATATAAGTTGAGTTCTCAAGTCATAAATGTCTGAATAGGTAAAATGATATTTAATTTCTCCTTCAGTAGGATTTAATTCTTTACATAAAGACCGTAATAGGGTAGTTTTCCCATTACCGTTTTCTCCTACTAGTCCTATAATTTCTCCTTCAGATATTTTTAAATTTATAGGTCCCAAAGCAAATGGAGATTTACTATATGACTTTTTTAAGTTATTGATTTCTAATAGACATTTTTGGCTTTTTATTTCTTTTTTGGATAAAAACTGGTGTAGTTCCTGGAGTATAGTAAGATATTTTTCTTTTTTTTCCTCTGTATTGGATTGGTTATAATCTACCCAAGCTAAAAGATTGTAAGTTTTTTTATAAAAAGAAAAGTCTTCCGTATCTAAGGTTAAATCTATAATTCTTTTAAGAGTAAAAGTGAAATCCTCAAATTGTAAAGAATGTAAAATTTTCTCGTATTGTTTTTCAAATAAATTCATGAAATTCTATAAAATAATTTATATATACATTAAAATAAATATTATTACTTATTTATGATGACAAATATAAATTTAATTTATGGGTTAATGGCAAAAAATTAAGATTTTGATAATTTATCTTTTTTAGATATAATAAAACCTTTAATGAAATTAAATAACAAATAAAAAAATAACATGGGCACCAAAAGTTGTGCAAATTCACTAAAAGAAAATTCAGCTCCTCGTGTAAATAGATTTTTAAAAAAAATATATAGATTTTTAGGAAATAGTAATATGGAATTTGGGTTTTTAATAATTACATAGTAAACAAATAATAAAATAATAGAATAACTAATCAACCCATAGAAAAATAAAAGAAAATCTTCTCCTTTCCATTTTTTTTGTTTTTTTGAAAAAATACTTAACACTTTTTTTCCTGCATGGCTCATAAGATTAGGTTTATTAATAATATCTGAAAAAATCCAATATCCATCGCTTCTTAAAAAAGGATTAAGATTATTAAGAGTTTTAATACATACAATTGAAGCTAATACAGCTAAGAATGAATTTTTTAAAATAAGCGTAGCAAAGACAACTATTAGAGAGCAAAAAATTAATTCAAAATACATGCCTGCTAAATTTACTACTATTCTTTGTTTTTTGGGTAGTCTCCATACATCTGTGACATCTGCATAATATACAGGGGTAAATAAGTAAAATCCTCCGCCTATTCCACCATGTTTTGCTCCAAAATAATTTGCAGAAGAAGCATGTCCTATCTCATGAAAAGTAGTACTCATAGCCATAAGGATAAAGAAATATATAAGACTGTTTCTCAAATTAAAAGAGGAATAAAGGTCAAAGTGGTAGTACAGGCAACTACCAATAATACCTATGCAAAGAATAATAACACAAATAGAAATTTTAGATTTAAACAAGAAACCAAAGAATGGTGTAATTTTTTTTAGTAAATTCTCATTAAATATTATAAAACTAAGATTTAAATATCCGGGTTTTTTATATTTTTTTAGATTTTCATTTTCACCTTCAAGTAATCCATAAGGTTGTAACTTTTTGTATAATAAATCGTGTACAAATTCCTCTGTGAGTTCTAAATCATATTCGTTGTTATAGGCAATTATAATATCATGAATACTCTTTTTTCCATCTATGAGACAAAGCAAGTCATAAACTTCATTAGATATTTTTACATAATGGTTTTGAATGGTATCATGAAGAAGATATTCACTCTTAGAAAAGTTAGTGAATTCAATATTGCCTGCAATTTTAGGAATTAAATGATCATCCATTTCACGAAATTTGTTATTTACAAAGTTACATAGATAATGCCTTTAAAACAAAAGCAGTAGTTAAAACTTTACTTTGATATGGTTGTCCGGCTTTAGGGCGAATAAAATCGACTGCGTTCCAACTTCCGTTTTTGTTTTGTGAAATAATTAAATATTTTTTCCCGGCGTTTATATATTTTTTATATACATCTTTATCAAATAGCTTTAAACATAGAAGAGCAAAGGAAGTATTTAAAGCATCTGATCCTGAATTATCCCCCCAACCTCCATCATGGTTTTGATTTTGAATAATAAAATTTATAGCCTGTTGTATTTCTTTTTTATATAGTTCTTTTTGAATAGATAAAGCTCTAAGGGCAGTATAGGTTCCATAATAGACACCATAATACCATCGGGCAGCCCAATAGCCTTCCTTTAATTGTGAACGGGCTACGTATTGTAAAGATATGTTTATTTGGCTCTTAAAAGATTCATCTTTGAGAAGATGTAAAGCGTATATAAAATTGGCTACTACCTCAATATCCGGGCCCGTTCCCCATAAAGTTTGGTTACAATACTCTTGTTTTTGTTGTATTTTTGTCTGATTTTTTCTAGGTATAATCCAAGTTTCAATTCCTCCATTAGCATCTGTTCTTTCTTCTAAAGCTATATTTATTGGTTTAGTACAGTATTTAGAAATTAAATGGGTTTTGTCAAACTTTATAAATACTTGTAAGATCTGAGCTAGATCATCTATATCCGAGGCAATTTCTTTTACATCCGGATAATAAGACCAACCCCCAACCTTGTCTTTCCGTCTTTTATTTATCCAATATATAGTCTCTTTTTCTATATAATCAGAAACATTTAAAGCATATTTATTAGCAATATGAAGCAAACAATCATCTAACATAGCCCTTTGAAAAACATCACTTACCTGTATAGGGGACGAATTGGTAAAACCTTGTTTTTTACTGAGATACATGATGTGTTGCAACTCTTGATAATTTTTTCGATAATCACTTTCAATAAAAGTCAATCCTTGGAAAATAGTTTTATTTCGCACATTAGAATAATTAAAGAAACTATTTTGAGATAGAGCAGATTGTTCCAATTCAATTTTCTTTTCCAGTATAAGTAAATAACCTTCCGTTTCATCCAAATAATTAGATATAGTATTTGCCATATCTGAAATAGTATTTTCCCATAAACTAGAAATAGAATATTTAACCAAAACAGCTTTTGCTTTTTTAAAATATTGTATAGAGTTTTTTAATATTTTTTGGCCTATTCCACGAATGAAAAAAAGTTTATTAAGAATCTGCGGAGATAATTTTCGTTCTTCTTCAGAAAGGGAAATATTTAATTGATATACTCCCCAGTTAAATTGCCCTTTGGTAAAATCTTCATAAAAGTCTTTCACATCATCATATAGTTGAAAGCCTATGGAAAAATAATAATGAGACTGGATAAGGGATTCATATAATTGTTTATTATTAGACCCGGAAAGAATATACATGCTATCAATAGCTATTTTTCCAAAAGCAGCCTTGAGATCTGCTAAATTTTTGTATTTGCTAAAAGAAACTGTAGATTTTTGTAGACTTAAATTTTTTTCAATACTAATAGCTTGCTGATATTCTTTTTTTCTTTGGTTCCAGGTTATCCAAAAAGTAGAATCAAGTCCAAATATATGTGTGAGTTTTTTTATAGCCTCTTCCTGAAAAGCTAGGGAATAGGTTAGCTTGGTTATATCATGATCATCAATAACTGCATCTAAAAACAATAAGGATTGATAGTATAAAAAACCCGCAGAAGACAGTTCTTTGACTAATTCAGAATCTATATTTGGAAAAAAGGCGGTGAATAATTTGGGGTAATATTCATAAAATTCAGGAGATTTAGTAGTACTCATATAATTTTTCTTAAATTAATTTAAATGAACAAATATTTATTAAAAACCATTTATCGGGAATAATTTTTCTGATAACAGTTGAATAAATCCTGCAACCCAAAAACCCTCAGCTTTTGTAACTCTTAACGGATTGTAAATATTTTGTTTATTATAAAAAGGATAATTAATATATATAATAGTTATTTTTTAAATTATTAAATTTTTATATTCTATAAAATAGCTAGTAATTAGAATCTTGTAAAAATAATAATAAATATTATTATTTGTCTATTTTTTTATAATAAATTACATATATATGCCTTTATTTTATTATATAAAATTATAATTGATTATTTTTTTATTTTTTTAATAAAAAAAATACTATAGTTTCTTTTATTTTTATATGTTTGGGATAAAGTCCACTTAGGGATATGCTGTAAAACTGCCTGTGTACTAAAAATTAATACAATTTATTACTACAGAAAGACTTTTAAAAAAGTGAAATATATATAAAGGTGAAATTTTATGTAGTGATTCAAATAACTTGAATTCCACTAAGGGTTAGAATAATTTAGAGTAATATTCATAGAATTTAGGAACAGGATTAGTTAACCTCATATAGTTAGCTTGAAAAATGTTATTATAAGTATGAAAGTTTATAATAAACTATTTGTTGGGAATAATTTTTCCGATAACAGTTGAATAAATCCTGCAACCCAAAAACCCTCAGCTTTTGTAACTCCTGACGGATTATATATATTTTGTTTATTATAAAAAGGATAATTAAAATAGTAGTTATTTTTTAAGTTATAATTTAAATCTTTTTGTTTTAAGTATTCGCTGTATAGAAGATTATTTTGGTAGATGTTGTTTAATTGTAGTATTTCCTGTGTATTAATAAAATTTTCAGGTAAAAAAGTAATTGATTCTTTTTGGGTCTGGGAAGAGATTTCTTGGCCATATATAATATGGAAAGAAAAAGCAATGAGTAAAATGAATAAGGTTTTCATGGCTTATTATTATTTAATTTCTGTAAATTCCTTTTCTTGCTCTGATAATAAAATGAAAGAATTATTTTTTTCTTTATCAGGAATGTTGTCAGTTATTTTTTTAGACAGGTCTATTTTATTTTTTAATCCTTTATGTTTTCCTTTATTAAAGGTAGAGAAATAAATTATTTGGTTAGAGGTAATAGGAATATTTTTTGTAGTGTTTTCTCTTGTATTGAATCCTTTAGAATTCATTTCTATGCTTGAAGGAATATATTTTCCTTTATTTTTTATAAAAGTATATTTCAATTCGGTATCGGTTGTATAAGTTTTATAAAGTGTGTTGTCTATTTTTTTCTCGGTATACGTATTTGCCTGTTGGGTTTTAATCTGTAAATAAGTAATGGCTTTATCCTTGGAATTATAGATCATCTCTCCCTGAATTTTTAGTTCTTCTTTTTCAATATAGTCAGACTCAAAAGTAATTTCGTATAGATCTTCTTCTATCTTACGGCAGGTAGAACTTAGCGGGGAATCTTCGGTAGCTTGTAAGATTCCGAAAATTTCACTGTTAAGAAAAAAACGGAAAATAAAATCGGAAGGGTTTATTTGTATATCTTGATTTTTGGTTTTATAATAGAGTATGGAATTTAAACTTATTTGAAAGAAAGAGTCCGGAGTTTTACTTTTAGAGAAATCAAACCCATTAAATAAGGTCCATATTTTCATTTGGGATATCAATAAATTATTTAGTTTGCCGTCTGAAAAAGCTTTTTGTTTTATAAGGCAATCATATTCAGAAGGGGAATCATAATATATTTTAGTGTAATTTTTTAAAATATCTTTAAAAATTTTGTTAGCAGAAAGCCCGTCAATTATTACTTCAGGTATAGTTTTTTCTATAGGTGTTAAGGTAATCAGATTAGATAAAGTTTCATTAACTATAATTATTTTCTGCTTATATAAAGGATGATAAACTAATAAACTATCTTTAAAAGTAGTTGGTATGGTTATATCTCCATCATCATTGGTGAAAAAGGTAATTTCTTTACCTCTCAATTCAACGTTGGCAATAGAAGCCTGGCTTTCGGAATCAATAATTTTATATTTATTTTGTGAATAAAGTAATAATTGAGTGGAAAATAAGATGAAAATAAATTCTAATTTCATTGTTTTAAATATTCGTATTCCACCTTATTTTGAATATTATTGTTAGGTATAACCTTATTGTTCTTATTTATTTGCTCATATACGGATTTTTTTAGATTTATCTCTTTTTTTAAAATATTACAGCCTGATAAGCAATAATCAGATACATGGAATTCCATATAGGATTTAATAGGAGTAGAAATAGTATTGTTTGAATAGTAACCTGTAAATTCACTATTTATCTTATTTAGTATGTATTTTCCATTAGAAGGTCGATAGTCAATTTGGAGGCTGCTGGTTTCTTGAAAGTAATAACCTTTATTTGTTGAGATTTTATTTGTAATATTTAGGTGGTTGGAAAACTGTAGTACAGCATAATTATCAACATTTATAATTATTTTTCTATAAGAATTATCTGATTCCTGTTCTTTTAAAAGAACTTCTATTACTGGTTGTACTCCAAAATTATTTTTATATGCTTTTATATAAGAATATTTGCTCAAACTATTTTTAAAAAGATTGATAAGTTTAGTGATTTCTATGCCGTCTTTCAGTAAGTTGAATAAAATGAAATTAAAAAAAGTAGTTGAAGAATCTTGTTTTTTAAAAGAATTATGATCTTCAATATAAAGCTTATTTTTCTTATCTTTATTACTTTCAAATTGTAAAACAGATTGTGAATATTTAGTTAATTTATTTTCATTAAAATTACCTTCTTTACATATGCCGGTGTAAAAAATATTATCTTCATAGTTTTTATGGATATTAGCAACTATGCTATCCAGAATTGCCTGTACTTTTAAGGGGGTAACAACTATCTCCGGAATGGTTTTATATTTATTTACCAAAGTAATATCTACTGGATTTTTTATTGTAGATACAGCAATTTTTTCAGTTTCATATCCTATCTTGTTTATCAATAAGGTATCATTTTTATAAAGGCTTATAGGAATTTCAAATCTCCCTTCTTGGTTAGAATTTGTGGATAAAGTGCTTTCTTTGTATCCAATTATGGTGTTATCTATAGGCTGGCACTCATTGTTGAGAATAATACCATGTATTTTATTGTTTTGGCTGTAACTTAATGAGTTGTAAAATAATAATAGTAATAAAATAATGTATTTCATGGTAGTACTTTTAAATATAAAATAGAGGACTAATTTTATGAATTAGCCCTCATATGATTTTAAAGGAGAATATTAACACCAGCTCCTCCATTAGGATCTGAATAATTACCTAATTTAACCCAACCCATTTCGTATCTTTTTTCCAATTCTTCAACTTTGAATTTTTCTAATACTAATTTTTCATTTGTTTTACTTGTACTTGTAGCTTTTGCGATTTGTTTTTTTTTATAGGATGTTTTTTTAATCATTAAATTTTTGAATTCTATAAAATTAGCTAATAGTTAGAACGTTGTAAAAATAATAATATAATTAATATTTTGCAATTTTTTTATGTAATAAATTATATATATGCTCTTATTTTATTATATATAAATATAATGAAGTGTTTTTTTTATTTTTTAATAAAAAAATATTATTTTTTCTTTTATTTTTATTTGTTTAGGATAAAGTTCTCTTGCGAATATGCTGTAAATAACCTTAGGAATAGTAATTTTTTAAATTTATTAATACGGGAAGATTTTTAAAAATGTGATATATATAAAAAGATTAAAAACTTTATATAGTTATTCAAATAACTTGAAATCTACTAAGGTTTGGGATAATTTAGGGTAAGATTCATAGAATTCAAAAGATTTAGCAGTGTTTATAGTTTTTTACATAATATTTATTTGCTTAATATGGCTTTATATTCTTTGTTATCTTGTAGTGAGTTTATAAATTTTTTCATCTCTTCAGTAAGCAATAACTGATTTTGTTTTTTCCAGAACTCCTCATTGTAAGCTCCCTCAATTTTAAAAATTTCTTTGGTTACAGAGGTGTTGGAAGTAATGTCTGAGGTAGTAGGATTGGAAAGTAGTAATTGATAATCTAAATCATATACAGTTCTTTTATTATTTCTGTCAAGTAATTCCACATTATATTTATAGACACAATTAGATTGAGTATATTTTTTTAAAGAGGAATTATAAGAATAGGAAACAGCTATATTGTAGTTCATGGTCCTCCATTTAAACCCGTATTTAGAAGTAAAAGGTAATCCGGAATTTCGATCGTTTTTAGAATGGTAATAAACGGAAAGTATAGCATTGTCTGTGTTGTTTATAATATAGAATCCTTCACGGGGGTTATTTATGTTTTCTTTAGCAGTAAAATAAATTTTAGTGTAAAGAGAATCAATATTTTCACCTTTATAAAAGTTGTAATTTTTACATTCAATTCCGATTAGTGTCGCTTGATAGAGTATTTCTTTTAAAGTTAATAAATTAACATATTCTATTTTATTACTTGAAAATACTTTTCCAGCTTTGCGTATATTGGATACCGAAGCTTTATATTTGTTTTTTTTAATTGTAGAGGTTAAGAATGATGTTTTTCTGTGGATTTGTCCTGTAAGGTCTACTATTCTAAGTAGTTCATTATTTTGTTTTATTGTTCCCCTGAGAAAAAAAGATTCTGAATAAGGGAATAAAACATAATTATTTTTCATTTCTTTAAAAGCTTCTTCCACTATAAGTTTTGGGCTTTTTACTACTATTTCGTCTATATCAGTCATTTCAAGTGGAGTTAGTGAAATAGTAGTATGGTCTTTTATATCAGAAATTTCTTTATCCTGATAGTATAAATGATTAAAATTTATAACTCCTCCAGTATAATACAGGTAATATTTTCCTTCAGAATTAGTAAAATTTTTATTAGAATCTAAGGTAGTTATTTCTACCCCTTCTATAGGTAACCCTGTATTTTTATCAATTACTTTCCCTGTAATAATAGTCTGTGTATAATTAAAAATACATAAAAGGGAAATAAGTATAGAAAATATGATTTTCATTAATTTTAATTTATATAAACTGTCCAAAATGTTTGTTTATCATATTTATAGTAATTATAATTTTTGATAAATTCTAATTTTGGACAGTTTTTGTATTTAACAAGTATTTAAACTATAATTGTATTAGAATTTATAATATTATTATTGGTTCTTCCGCCCCCTCTATTCCAATAGATATTTCGGTTTTCCCCCAACCCATTTCGTATCTTTTTTCCAATTCTTCAACTTTGAATTTTTCTAATACTAATTTTTCATTTGTTTTACTTGTACTTGTAGCTTTTGCGTTTTGTTTTTTTTTCATAAGATGTTTTTTTAATCATTAAATTTTTGAATTCTATAAATTAGCTAATAGTTAGAACGCTGTAAAAATAATAATATAATTAATATTTTGCAATTTTTTTTATGTAATAAATTATATATATGCTTTTATTTTATTATATATAAATATAATGAAGTGTTTTTTTTATTTTTTAATAAAAAAAATATTATTTTTTCTTTTATTTTTATTTGTTTAGGATAAAGTTCTCTTTCGAATATGTTGTAAATTACCTGAGGAATAGTAATTATTTCAAATTTATTAATACAGAAAGACCTTTCAAAAAGTGATTTAGATAAAAAAAATAAAAATTTTATATAGTTATTCAAATAACTTAGAATCTATGAAGGTAATATTTGTAAAGCTCAGAGATTTTGAATTTAGATTTATTCAAGAGTTATTAAAAAAAACACTTAAAGTTATATTATAATAACTAAATTATGTAGAATAAGAGCATGTATAAGAAGATAAAATAAAGAAAAAAGAGACCTTGATCTCTTTTTTCTTTATTTGTTAATTAAGATAAATAATTATCTATTCACGCCCCAGCTAGCGCTACCTTTTCCATTACCCCAGCTAACGTCTCCTTTATCTCCATCAACGTGTACGCTTCCGCTACCCCAATCTACATTAACAGTGTACCAGCCCATTTCGTAACGTTTTTCTAATTCTTCAACTTGGAATTTTTTTACTAATTGAGCTTCTTTTTCTTTTTTGTTTAAATTTTTCATAATGAACTTTTTTTTAAGTTATAAAATTTAGTTTTTTATCATTTAAATGATGATATTTTCCAAATATACAAAAAAACATTAATTAGAAATATTTTTTCTGATAATTTATTTTAAATAAAAAAATGTTTTTGTTGTTTTATGTGTATTATTGTACAATTACTCCTAATATTATATGCTTCCTCTGGATTTTAGTTCTAAATATTTATTAATTGTATTAACGGTTAAATTTTGAGGCTCAGTTAAAATAGATTGAATACCATGTTTTTTTAGTTCATGAACAATTAGATTCTTATCAAATTCAAATTTTTCTGCTATTACTTTTTGATAAATTTGTCTGGTATTTAGAGCTTCTTTTTCAATTAGTTTTTTTAATTCTACATTTTTAAAGAAAATTACTATAAGCAAATGATTTTTTGCAATAGCTCTTAAATAGGGTAATTGTCTATGTAAAGAATCTAAGTTTTCAAAATTTGTATAAAGTAAAAGTAAGCTTCTATGGTAAATTTTTCTTTTAATATCAATATATAATCTTTCGAAATCACTTTCAGCATAATCTGTTTTTATATTATATAAGGTTTCTAGGATCTTATACATTTGAGATTTTTTTCTATCAGCCACAATACGGTTTTCAACTTTTTCCGAGAAAGTAAACATTCCTGCCTTATCATTTTTTTGTAAGACTACGTTAGAGATAACCAAGCTTGAATTAATGGCATAATCTAGTAAAGACAATTCATTAAAAGGCATCATCATAATCCGACCTTTATCAATCATGGAATAAACAGTTTGAGATTTTTCATCTTGAAATTGGTTTACCATTAAAGTATTTCTCTTTGCTGTAGCTTTCCAATTAAGATTTCTTATATCATCCCCTATAATATAATCCCTGATTTGCTCAAATTCCATGGTATTTCCAATTTTACGTATTTTTTTCAAACCGTATTCATGTAATCGATTAGTAAATGCATGAAGATCATATTTGTGAAGTTGCAAAAAGGAGGGGTAAACCACAATATTTTTTTTATCGGAAAAAATATAGCGTCTTTTTACTAAACCTAAAATGCTAGTAACATATACATTTAGTTTTCCATATTGATAAACTCCACGTTTTGTAGGACGAAGGGTATATAGATAATCTTTAGTTTCAGCCGGTTTTAAATTTACTTTAAATAAAAAATCACGTATCTGAAACTGAAAAGGTATTTCGTCAATTACATTTAAATGTATAGGGAATTTATATAAGTTTTTGAAAGTTATCGAAACAGGATTTTCGTCACCATTACTGAATTTTTCAGGTAAAATTCTTTGGGCATTAACTCCTTCATTTACTAGATATAAAAGCATAATATCGGCAATAATAGCAAGAATGAATAATAAGAAAAGGAATTTTAACAATATGAATAATGGAGAAAAAAGATAAGAAAATACAAAAGCAATTATAAATCCTAATATAATTAAGAATAACCGCTGCGAAAGGAATAAAGATTTAATGAAATTCAGCACAATTATCTAGGTATTTCAATTCCTTCAATGATTCGTTTCATTAACACAGATGTTGTAAGTCCTTCCATTTCCCTTTCAGGGGTCAAAATTACTCTATGTTTTAAAATATAAGGAGCTATATATTTAATATCGTCAGGAGTAATAAAGTCTTTTCCCTGTAATGCTGCATAAGCTTTTGAAGCTTTCAGTATGGCTATGGAAGCCCTTGGAGAAGCGCCTAAATATAGATTTGCATTATTACGGGTAGAAGTAACAATTTTTGCTATATACTCAATTAAAGTATCTTCAACATGAATAAGCTGGACAAGATCTTGATAACGTACTATCTCTTCTTCAGAAATTACAGGATTAACAATTTCTTCTTCTTTTTGAGATTTTAAATGATTGTGTTTTTTTATAATTTCAATTTCTTCTTCTAATTTAGGATAGTCAATTTCAATTTTAAATAAAAAACGGTCTAATTGGGCTTCAGGTAAACGGTAAGTACCTTCCTGTTCTACCGGGTTTTGAGTAGCAAGAATTGTAAAAGGGCGCTGAAAAACATGCGAAATACCATCTATCGTAATTTGTCTTTCTGCCATAACTTCAAATAAAGCAGCTTGCGTTTTAGCAGGGGCACGATTTATTTCATCAATTAAAACAATATTAGAGAAAACTGGTCCTTTTTTAAATTCAAAATCAGTAAGTTTTTCATTAAATATAGATGTTCCAATTACATCTGAAGGCATAAGATCTGGGGTGAACTGTATTCTGCTGTATGGAGCAGATATGGTTTTAGCTATAAGTTTTGCCATAATGGTTTTAGCAACTCCGGGAACCCCTTCTATTAACACATGTCCATCTGATAATATAGCTGTAAGGATAAGGTCTATAGAAACCTCCTGCCCGACAATAATTTTTTTAATTTCTTCGCGAATTTTATTAGCTGCAATTTTTAAAGCAGACAAGTCAACTCGACTTTCATATTGTAAGTTTTCGTTATCCATCAATTAATATTTTTATAAAATAAGTCTATGGTTCTATTAACAAGTTTTAAATCTTCTTCAGTGGATATATCTGAATTTAGATTTTTTTGAATTAAAGATACAATTTTATCGGTAATTTCTTTAGGTACTCCAGATTTTAGATGAAGTAAGTCAGAAAACTCTGTATTGATTTTTTCAATATTCATATAATAATGTTCTTTAACGTAGTATAAAAAGTATTTAATTTTTTTATTGATAATATCCTTATGTTCTTTATTATTATAATATAAATTACCTATAGTTTGTGTAAATTCTACCGTTGTATTTTTTAAAGGTTTTATAATAGGAATAATCCTTTGCGTTCTTTTTCCAAAAAAAAGGCTATATAAAACAAAACTACATAATAGTATTACCCATGCCCAATGTAACGGGGGATTATTAAAAATATACATAAGAATTCCATCAGGAGGGGTATGTATTGTTTTTTTATTTTCTTCCCAAAGAATAGTATTTTTATTTATATAGTTTAAAGAATTTACGGCATACATATAGTTTTTATCTTTAAGCATAAAATAATTAGAATATGCCTCGGGGAATAATTGAATATAAAAATATCCTTCTCCGTATTTTTGTTTAATAAAATTTGTTTTAGTTTCAATACCCATATGGTATTGCCCTAAAATTACGGAGTTCATACTGTCTATTTTTGAAAAATATGCATATTGTTCAACTTTTTCAAATTTATAACGTGGATTGGAAAACGAAGGGTTTACAAGACTTAGTTCCACATTAGAGAAATCGTTTTTTAGTAAATAATAAGAAGATTCTATTTTTAAATGTAATGAATCCAGGATAGGAGTGGGAATAAAAGTAGAAACTATGAAGACATCATTTCCTTGTTCTACAAAATCTAAAAGGTATTCTGTATCGGTTTCAGAGAGTGTGGAGTTTTGATTAATAATAAAAAAAACATCAGATTCCGTTCTATTGTTAGAACTAAGGTATGAAGAAATACTTTGTTCTATTCGTTTCTTGTTTTTTTCAGGGAATAATTGAGTCAATTCATTATAAGCTATATAAGTCCCAAAAGGAATTTTATCTTTAGACGAGTAAGTAGGTGTCCAAATTATAGGATTAGGTTTTGTGTATTCAAGGTACATTAAAAAACCTATAACTACTATAAAAATTCCTATATATATTTTTAGTGTTCTAGACAATTTGGTTTTTTTATAATTTTGAAATTAATTGTTGAATTTTTTTAAACTTGATTTCAGCTAAACTAAAATCCGATTGTTTTGCAATATGATCTCCATACCAACAATAATCAAAAACAAAAGAAACATCTTTAAAAAGATTTTTCAAATCCGGATTATTAATCTCATAAAAATATTCATAATTAGTTTTTTGGTATTCATAGTTAATTAGTTTTTGTACAGAAAGGGTTTTAAGAATTTTTAAATAATAAAAACGAATAGCTAATCGATAATTTTGTTCGTTTACTGCATTGGCAATTAGTAGATCAAAATCAACCGAATTTATATTTTTTTCTACCTCTTCAACAGAGATTTTATTTTTATCATTTCTTCCTATAACAGTTTTAAATTTTTTATAAAAAAATAATATTCCTAAAATAATTAATACCCCTAAAAGAATAAATGAGATTATCCATATTATTTTTCTGCCTGAAAGAGTTTCGGCTCGTAAATTAAAGTTGAAAAATTGATTTAAAAAATCGATAATCTTTTTGGATATAAAAGATAAAAAACGTGAAAATAAATTAGGTTCTTGAATAGGAGCTTCATATATAAAATCTTTTTCAGTATATACTTCGGAAGGTTTATTAGGTAGATTTTTAGGCTGTAAATGAGAAGAATCATAAATTACGTTTACTTTTGCTGACAATTTGAAAATTGTAACAAAAAACAAAAGTGCAATATATTTTATTCTTTTCATTTATCTTTTCAAATCTGATGAATTATCATAACCTTCAGTTTTACCAATATTTTCTATTTGTGTATTTGTAGCTATTCCTGTTCTGTTTTCTATAGTACTATAATAAAAGATAGAAAGTCCTATATAGTATATAGAATAAGCTACATAACCAATCGCTGCTCCTAAGCCGGTTAAAGCACTGCCTAATAAACTAATAAATGAATTACCAGATGAATTTTGGTTTGCAAAACCCATAAATATATTAAAGTAAATAAGTATAGTCCCTGGTAATTGAAATATGTAAGTAAATAGAGAAGTTATAAGCCCCATAAGAAATATAAATAAAAAAATATTCCAAAAAATACCTTGAGTAAATTTATAGCTTAACTTAAAAGATTCAAAAATTCCTTTATCTTCTAATATAATAAATGCTTGGGCAAATATCAGCTTTATATATAAATAAAACAGTCCGAATATAAAAATAATAAAAAACAAAAAAGTAAATATAGCTCCAATAGGTCCCATAATCAACGGAAAAAAGCATACAGCATAGGCAATAATAGTAGCTAATAACAAAATAAATTGTGAGCCAATAACTTTTCCAAAATATTTTTTAGTTTGTATCCACAAAATAGGAGTAGAAATTTCTTCATTATTTTTATATAATTTTATATAACATAAACTAACAGTATATACTAAGCTCATTGCTAAAAAAGCTGATAATGAAAAGAATAGTACATTAGGAATTATTGATAAAAACATATCAGAATAATCATTTGAAACATAAGAGTTTTCATTTATCTCTTGGGTTATATTTGTAAGTATAAGGTTAAAATAACTATTAAAAAATAAAACACTACAAATACCGTATACCAGTAAAATCGGAGCACATATATAAAATAGCCCCGTAAAAAGAGATTTAAAGTTAGCTTTAGTAAACGAAAAAGTATCAGAAAGTAAGCTGCTGATATCCCGAACTTTCAATAGTTCAATTTTTTGAGATTTGTTCATAGGAATTAAATTTTTTATGTAATTTTTTTGGATAGATAATATAATAAAAAACAATAATGCACAAAGAGATAATTATAATTCCTATAGCTATAGGAATAGGCATTAAAGAATAGCGGGTGACAAAACTTTCTAAAAAACCGGCACAAATAAAGAACGGAACTGTACTGAAACAAATTTTCATACCGTCTCCAAACCCTTTTTGAACGGATTGTAATCGAGTAAAGGTATTAGGGAATAAAACACTTTTTCCCAAGATAATTCCGGCAGCTCCACAAACAATAATTACAAATATTTCAAAAACACCATGTATCCATAAAATAGAATTTGCTCTGGCACCTACCCCTTGTTGAATTAAGAACCCATCAAAAGAACCTATCATTTCACCATTATTAAATAACATGAATATAGGGAAGATAGGAGTGAGAATTCCACTTACAAAAGCTATAAATCCTACTTTAATATTATTGAATGTAATAACGATAAAATCAACTATAGCAAAACCATTATGATACACCGCAAGAGGATCTCCTTTTTCAATATTTGATAATGTCTTATCTACATATTCATCTCCCATAATTATCCTTACAAAATCCATGTTTTGATAAACAGAAAATAGACCTATTCCGAAGGAAATAAAAAATATAATAAAAGAAAATAGTAAGTCTTTCTGGTAGTTTCCAATAAGTAAAGGAATTTCATATTTCCAAAAAGTAATAATACGATTAGAACTTTCTTTTTTATTTTTATAAATAGAAAGATGAGCTTTACGAGCAAGATCATTTAAATAGAGGGTGGTTTTACTTTTAGGATAATAAGTTTGTGCATAACTTAAATCATTTACCAATTGAAGATATAAATCGGCTAATTTATCAGGGATAAGAACATTACTTTTTGTCAAAGACTTTTCAAAGCTGATCCAGCGTTCCTTGTTTTTTTTTATGAAGGCTGCCTCTCTCATGAAAAAATATTACTTTTGTGCAATATTACAAAAAAACATGAGAATATGGAGGGTGTTCATATTAATACATCACAAAACGTTCATATTGATTATAAACTTGCACCTATAGGTAACAGAATAGCAGCAAGATTATTAGATTGGATGTTTTGCTTTATATATTTAGTAATTTTATTTATAATTGTTTTTGTTATAATCAATAATGATAATGATCTGAGTAATATAAAAGATAAAAGATTAATTTTTGTTCTTTGTACTATAATTATTTTACCGGTAGTTTTTTATTCTTTATGGGCTCCTTATTTTATGCAGGGACAAACTTTTGGTAAGAAAATTCTAAAAATAAAGATTGTTAAAGCTGATGGGGCGGAAGCAACCTTTGGAACATATTTTATTCGTTGGTTGTTAAATATGGTGGATTCTATATTTTATTCTAGTGTCGGATTAATAACTATGGCATCTACAGAAAAAAGACAAAGAGTTGCAGATTTAGTTGCCCATACGGTAGTAATAACTACTAGGCAACAAATAAATTTTGATCAAACAATACTCTATAATTTAGAAGAAAATTATCAGCCCATATTTTCACAAGTTTTACAATTGTCAGATAAAGATGTTCAAATTATTAGATCTTCTTTAGATTTTGCAAAAAAAAATAGAGATTATGAATTAATTAAAAAACTTAGGAATAAAATAGAATCTGTGATAAATGAATATAAATCGGAAATGTCTGATGTAGATTATGTAGATACGGTTATCAAAGATTATCAGTATTTTTCACAACAATAAAAATAAGTCATTCACTTTTTAGTAAATTATATTTTAACTTTGTAAGAAAATAGTATGTTAAAAGCTGGGTTAGTCGGAGCAGGACATTTAGGGAAAATACATTTAAAGTTATTAGATCAATCCTCTAAATATGAACTGGTAGGTTTTCATGATATAGATGTAGAAAATGGAAGAAGACTTGAAGCAGAGTTTGGATATAAGTATTTTGATAATTTTGAGGAATTGCTTGCTTCAATTGAAATTTTGGATATTGTAACTCCCACTTTTGCTCATTTTGAATATGCAAAGAAAGCAATTATTTCAGGGAAACATTTTTTTATAGAAAAACCTATAACTAATACTTTAGCTGAAGCGGAAGAAATAATTAAATTATCAAAAGAATTTAAAGTAAAAGGTCAAGTTGGACATGTAGAGCGATTTAATCCGGCATTTATTGCCTGTAAGCCTTATATCATAAATCCCATGTTCTTAGAAATTCATAGATTGGCAGAGTTTAATCCAAGGGGAACGGATGTTCCTGTTGTTTTAGATCTTATGATCCATGATTTAGATATAGTTCTTTCAGTAATACAATCCAAAGTAAAAGAAATACATGCGAGTGGGGTAGCTGTAGTAAGTAAAACTCCGGATATTGCAAATGCCAGAATAGAGTTTGAAAACGGTTGTGTTGCTAATGTAACAACCAGTAGAATTTCTATGAAAAATATGAGGAAAAGCAGATTTTTTCAAAAAGATGCCTATATTTCTATCGATTTTTTAGCTAAAAAAGCTGAAATAATTAAGATGAATGAAGCTCCAGAGAAAGAACAGCCTTTTGATATGATTATAGAAAATGCTGAAGGTGAAAAAAAACAAATTATATTTCAATACCCTGAAATTCATAATAATAATGCTATATTAGATGAATTAGAATCATTGGCAGATTCTATTGAACATCAGACACCAATAAAAGTGAGTTTAACTCAAGGCAAAGAAGCGTTAAGAATTGCTCTAGAAGTAATGAGGCAGATTGAACATAAGTTATCTTTAAACAAAGTAGATTAAATAAAGATATCAAATAAAAATTATTTATTTTTTCAAATGGTTGTGAGATATGAAAGATCGAGAGGAAAATGAAAAATTACTGGCAGATGAACATCCAGATAATTATTTAGCATTTGCTATTTTATGTACAGTAGTTTGTTTTGCTCCGGTAGGAATTTTTGCTTTATTTTATTCATTACGCGTAAATCAATATTGGGCAAGCGGGAATATTTTAAAGGCTCGTAGAGCTTCTATTATTACACGAATTATTTGTGTTTGGACAATAATAGCAGGAATTATATTTTGGATTGGTATTTTATTTGGTGCTTCTTATAATATATTTGGACATAAGCCATTAAGGCATTAATACAACTAAAATTACATTTGCATTTAAAATATCTTCCCTTTTTATTAAAAAAAATAAAATACAGTTATATTTAAGTTATATAAAATCATGTAAAAACGTGCTTAAATAATAAAACTATTTATATTTTTGAAAGGTTAAAAATGTAAAATCATAAATATGTTTTTCATCTTTAGGATGGAATTCTTCATAAGTTTTATTCCATTTAGATAAATTTAAGTTAGGGAAAAAGGTGTCGGCTTCATTAACTTTTGTATGTACACGAGTTACTTCAATAGCATCTATAAAATCTAATGCCTGTTTATAAATAGTACTTCCTCCGATTACGAAAGGGTCTGCATCAACTTTTTTGGCAATTTCAATAGCTTCTTGTAAAGAATGAGTAAGGATAGCACCCTCTGGCACAATATAATTCAAATTATTAGAAATTATAATGTTAAGACGATTTGGTAAAGGCTTTGTTATAGATTCAAAAGTATTTCTTCCCATAATCACAGGATGATTCAAAGTCAACTTTTTAAATCTTTTTAAGTCATCCGGTAAATTCCATAAAAGTTGGTTATCTTTTCCAATCGCATTATTTTCATCCATTGCCACAATAATTCTCATTTTTTCTTCTATATAATTTTTCAATAGTTAAAATTAAATAATTTTTTTTTAGATTTAAAAATGTTTATCAATAGAAAATAAACTAAAAGACTTCCTAAATTTGTTAGGAAGTCTTTTTATAAAATAAGAAATTATGTTATTTCATTTTATTCAATCCTTCAGTAATAAGTTTCATCTGTTTTTGTAAAGCTTCATTTGTAGGGTTAGCAGTAGACGCTTGTTGTTTTAATTGTAAACCATTCTGCATCATTTCTAACAATATTTCTCCGGAGTTATATCCTTTAACCTGTAAGTAAATTTTTACAATGCTGTTAACTAAATTTTTAGTAGCCATAGGATAATCTCCGCTCATAATATCTTTAAATGCAGAAAAGTATGTATTAGCTTCTTCTTGAGATTGAGCAGTAAATAACAAAGGAACAAGCCTTTTAGAAATTAAATTTATTTTTGAATAATCTTGAGCTATTATAACTGCTTTTGCCATAGCATTCATTAAAATATCTCCCGGATTTTTATCGTCGATATTATTAATAATTTCTAGAGCAGCTTCTTTATTAGTTTGTAATAAAGCTTCAATACAAGCCGCTTTTACAGAATAAGATTTACTAGAAGAAAATTTTATAAATGTTTTAGAATATTTAGCAGCATCAATATTAGCTAATTGTTTAATAGCTTCGGCTTGTACCGGAGTTTGAGTTTCAGTATTTAAAACCTTTTCTAAAATTGAAGCAGATTTTTGTTTAACCGTAGGATTCGTTTCATCTAATTTAGATATGGCTAATTTTCTAATACCTTCATATTTATCGGTTGTAATAGCTTGTAATAAAGTTTCTAAGGCTTTTTTGTTTGAAATTTGTACATCTGCTAATTTGTTAATTGCTTCTATTTTAGAGTGATATTCAGGAGTGTTTTTATATTGGAATATATATTGATCTGTAGTTTTATCTTCAATAATTTCACATAATAAAATATCGTCAGGATTGATATTTACTAATTGAGGTATAGACTTATAAGGAATTTCAAAAGAATTATTTTCAATAGCTTTAGCCCAAACCTGATGTTTAGTGGATTTTCCATTTTCATATACATCTATATCCAGAGGAAATTGAAATTTAGGCTCTTGAGTTTGAAGAATTTCTATTTTTATTAATTTTTTAGACTCATCTAAACTATAAGTAGCTTTTAGTTTTGGGTGCCCATTACCATAATACCACTGATTGAAAAACCAATTTAGATCTTTTCCGCTAACTTCCTCTAAAGCGAGACGTAAATGATGCGCTTCCGTAGCTTTATATTCATTATTTTTTAAATATTTATTTAATCCAGTAAAAAAAGCGTCATCTCCTAAATATTTTCTTAGCATATGTAAAATAAGACCTCCTTTATTATAAGTAACTGCATCAAACATGTCTTCACGATCTTTGTAATGAAATCTAACTAAGTCTTTATCAAAATCAATTTTCCCATACATATATCCATCTTTTTCTTCTTGTTTATGTTCTTCTGCTTTATCTTTTCCATATTTATGTTCAAGCCATAGATATTCGGAATAATTGGCAAAAGATTCATTAACTGTTAAATTAGACCAGCTTTCACTTGTAGCGAGATCACCAAACCAATGATGAAAAAGTTCGTGGGCTATCGTTGTCTCCCATAGATTTCCATCAATTAATTGTCCTGGTTTTTGCTGAGCTTTTTCCATGTGTAAGGTAGCTGTTGTATTTTCCATGGCACCACTCACATAATCTCTGCCTACCATTTGACTGTATTTTTCCCAAGGATATGGATAATTTAATAAATTAGAAAAAAAATCGATCATATCAGGAGTATCACCAAAAATTTGTTTTGCATAGGGCTCATATTCCTTTTCAACATAATATTCAACAGGTATATTCTTCCACTTATCCTTTACAATGGCAAAGTCTCCAACTCCCATAAAAAATAAATAGGGTGCATGTTTCTTATCAAATTTCCAATAGTCGGTACGGGTTCCATCAGAATTTTTTATTTGGCTCTTTAATAATCCATTGGATAAGGTGACATACTTATCAGGAACTGTCATATAAATTTCTTCGGAAGTTTTTTGATTGGTTTTATCAATGGTAGGAAACCAGCAACTACTAGATTCTGTTTCACCTTGTGTCCATATTTGAGTAGGTTTGTCTTCTTCTTCTCCTCTTGGGTTAATAAAATAAAGCCCTTTTGCATCATTAATGGCACCACTACCTTTTTGTGATACAGATGAAGGGATTGCAATATATTTTATATATACTGTATAAAGTTCATTTTTCTTATATAACTTATCTAGAGAAATTTTTATTTTAGAATTTTGGTATGTGTATTTTAGATCTTTACCATTTTCTAGAGTAACTTTTAAAATTTCCATGCCTTTAGCATCTAGTGATAAAGAATCTGTAGGGTAGAAATGAGGTTCAAGTGTAATCCAAGCTTCTCCTGCCATTTTTTCGTTAGGTATATCAAAACTTACTTTTAATTTTGTATGTACCAAATCATTAATCATAGTAGCTGAAGGCTGGTAATTGGAATAGTCTTGGGCATTAAATATACCTAAAGTAATAAAAAAGACTATAAATAAAAATCTTTTTTTCATTATAATTGTTTTTTTGATTGTGTATATTAATATATGTGTAAAAATAAATGATAAAATGTTACAAAAGCTTGAAGGGTTTATTGTTATTTATAATTACGATATTTAAAAATAAAATATAAATTATATGAATTTTATTTTATTAATATATTTAGTGTGAGTTTTTTTTATAATTTCGGATAAAATTGCAGCTTGGTTATAATTAAGTTCATTTCGCAAACTTGCTGAATTTAATTGGATAAACAAGACTTTTTTATCAATAAACATTTTTAGAGTGTGCTTATTTATAACATCTCCCATCATGTTTTTCCAAATTTTTTCTATTTCCAGAATTAGTAATTTTTCCTCTAAACCTAAAGCCTTAATAAGGTTTTTAATTGCTGAATTACTGGTTTGTTCTTTTCTTCTTAAGCTCATATAGAAATCCTCACTCCTCAAAATTACAATAAAATTGAATAATTAATGAATTAAAATATAACAGATGATTTTTCTCATACCATTAAAGAAATTTTCAGAGAGAAAAATTAATTTTTAATTACATAAAAAGATTTTAATTAAAAGGAAGAAATTATAGATTAAAATCGGTGAATAAATTTATAAACTAAAAATTTTATAATCAGAACTAATTTGGTCAACTATTTTTTCAGTTCTTTCTTTATGGGTGTCTGAAAGGAAAATTTGTCCAAACTTCTCTTTATGAACCAGCTTTACTAACTGCGCCACACGATGTTCGTCCAGTTTGTCAAAAATGTCATCCATAAGCAAAAGTGGATTTTTTCCGGATTTATCTTTAATGAGTTGAATTTGAGCTAATTTTAAAGAAATTAAAAAAGATTTTTGCTGTCCCTGAGAACCAAATTTTTTAATAGGATAATCAAATAAATTAAAAATAAGATCATCTTTATGAATTCCTTGAGTAGTATAGGTACAGACGCGATCTTTATCAATGTTTTCCTTTAAAATATTATCTAAACTATTCTTATTCAGATCAGAAATATACTGTATGGAGACAGTCTCTTTTCCGAGAGAAAGTACCGAATAAAATTTAGAGAAATTTGGTAAATAATGCGAGATAAAGTCTTTTCGTAGCCGATGAATTTTAGTACCATTTTCAATAAGTTCAGAATCATATATTTCTAAGCTTATTGCATCAAAAGTATGAGTAGTGGAAAATAATTTTAATAAAGCATTTCTTTGAGCTAAGGCTTTTTGATATCGAATTAGTAGATGTAAATATTCTGGATTAATTTGGCTTATCATTCCATCCATAAATTTTCTCCTATATTCACTTCCTTCTGTAATCAGATTCTGGTCGTAAGGGGAAATCATAACGGAGGGATATTTTCCAATATGTTCAGATAGTTTTTCGTAAGCTTTGTTATTTCTTTTAATTATTTTTTTTTGTCCTGGTTGAACTAAAAGTTTTATAATATCTTCAGTTGAGTCATCTGCAAAATCACCTTCCAGAGAGAAAAATTTTTCTCCAAATCGAATATTATTCTGGTCTGAATAATTTAGATAACTTTTAGTAAGTGATAGATAATGAATAGCATCTAAAATATTAGTTTTACCCACTCCATTGTTACCTACAAAACAGTTAATATTAGCAGAAAAAGAAAATTGCTTTTCTGCAAAGTTTTTGAAATTGAATAACTTTAGATCTTTCAGATACATCTTAAAAATTATCTGATTTTTGGATATTCTAAAGGATTTACCTCATGCATAATTTCATATATTCCTTCTATTATATCATCTAAGGAAGGTTTGGAAAAATAATCTCCATCAGAACTGTAAGCAGGGCGATGTTCTTGGGCTGTTATTGTTTTTGGAGCGGAATCTAAATATTGATAACCTTTTTGTTCTTCCAAAACTTTTTGCATTAAATATGAGTTTGCTCCACCTGGAACATCTTCATCAATAATAACTAAGCGGTTGGTTTTTTTTAGGCTTTCCACTACTTGATGTTTATTATCAAAAGGAACCAGAGATTGGGCGTCAATAATTTCAATTTCAATGCCTAAAGTTTGTAATTCTTGAGCTGCTTTAGTAACAATTTTCCATGTTGCGCCATAGGTAAGTACCGTAATATCTTTTCCTTCTCGGGTAATTTCTACTTCTCCTACAGGGGTGGTAAATTCTCCTAAATTATTGGGAAGGAATTCTTTTAAACGGTATCCATTTAAGCATTCAATAATTAACGAAGGCTCATCCGCTTGTAACATAGTATTGTAAAAGCCGGCAGCTTTGACAAAATTACGAGGAACTAATATAAAGATGCCACGTAAAAAATGAATTAAACCTCCCATAGGGGATCCGGAATGCCAGATTCCTTCCAATCTGTGTCCGCGAGTACGCACAATAAGAGGGGCTTTTTGTTTTCCTTTAGTACGGTAACTTAAACTTGCTAAGTCATCACTTAAGGTTTGAAGTCCATAAAGAATATAATCAAGATATTGGATTTCAGCAATAGGACGTAAACCTCTCATAGCCATACCGATTCCTTGACCTATAATTGTAGCTTCACGAATACCTGTATCTGCAATTCGATTTGTACCATATTTTTCTTGTAACCCTTCCATTCCTTGATTAACATCACCTATTTTTCCTACATCTTCTCCAAAAGCTATGACCTCCGGATATTTTTCAAATATTTTATCAAAATTGTTACGGATCACAATTCTTCCATCTACTTCTGCTGGATTTTCATCATAAGTAGGGGGAATAGAAGGAACATTTAATGCTGAAAACGGTGTTTCAGGGTATAATTTGGAATTATAATTATCTTCTTCTTTTATTAAGCTTTCATCTAACCAATTTATAAGATTAGTTTTATCAGGAGAATTTTCCTCTCTTACAATACGTAACACTTTTCTTATGAAGTGAAATATATCTTTCTTATAAGGGTTTTCAATATTTTGGAAAGCTTCTTTTTCTTTATTTATAAATACTTTTTTAGGACTCTTTTTGCTTAAAATTTCAACTAAGGAAAAAGCTTTATTTTTTAAAAAATTAATATCAGTACGGAATTTATTCCATGCATTTTTTTGATGTTCTTTAACCAATTGTTTAACTTCTTGTTCCAGAGATATCAATTCTTCTTCTGAAGCAAGATATAATTCATGATTATTTTCTTTATCGTAAACAATAAATTCTTTAATCCAATTTCTAAATTTTATATTACAATCATATTCTTTTTCCCATTGTAAGCGTTCAGCAGATTTGTATCTTTCATGTGATCCCGAAGTAGAGTGCCCCTGAGGTTGTGTTAGCTCAGTCACGTGAATAATTACAGGAATGTGATTCTCTCTTGCAAATTGTTCTGCTTTTGTATAAGCATCTATAAGTTCAGCATAATTCCATCCTCGAACTTTTATTATTTCACAGCCCTTACTTTCTTCATGAGATTTACGTTGAAACCCTTGTAAAAGTTCTGTAAAATCTTCTTTTGCTCTTTGACTGGATGAAGTTACAGAAATTCCATAACCATCATCCCAGATAGATAAGATCATAGGAATCTGTAATGCACAAGCTGCATTTAAAGCTTCCCAAAAGTGTCCTTCAGCCGTGCTTGCATCTCCGATAGTTCCAAAGGCAATTTCTTTTCCCTGATTGGAAAAATGAATTTTATTTTCTAAACCTTTTACATTTTTATATACTTTGGAAGCATAAGCTAATCCTAATAATCGTGGAATTTGAGCAGCTGTAGGAGAAAGATCAGCAGCTATATTTTTCTGTTCGGTAAGGTTTTTCCAGCTACCATCTTCGTTCACATAATGTGTAGCATAATGACAATTCATCATTCTTCCTCCAGATTCAGGTTCCCTATTTTGATCTGTGTCTGCATATAATTGGGCAAAATAATTTTCGATAGTAATTTCACCTATAGCTAAAGCAAAAGTTTGATCTCGATAGTATCCAGAACGAAAGTCACCATTTTTAAAAACTTTAGACATAGCAATTTGTGGCAACTCTTTTCCATCTCCTAAAATTCCAAATTTTGCTTTTCCGGAAAGAACTTCTTTTCTTCCTAACAAGCTACATTCACGGCTAATTAGACATAGACGGTAGTCGTGTAAGACTTCTTTTTTAAATTCCTGAAAACTTAAATTAGCTTCGGACTCTATAGAAACTTTTTCTTCAATCACCTCGTAATATTATTTAAAAAACCAAGCAAAGTTACAGATTTTTATTAGAACGAAAGTTCATTTTAAAGAGCTAAAAAAACAAAAATTTGTAAACTAAATTTTATAATTTTGTTATATCAATATAAAAATATGAATAATAATATTGCTGAAAATACTTTTAGGCAGGAAGTGGAAAATAAATATATTGTTTACAATAGTTTATTTTCTAATTTGCCCTATGATGATATGGGGAAATTGGGAGCTTTAACTCCTATGTTATGTGATTTAAGTATTAAAGAGTTAAAAAAGTCTAAAAACCCTAGTGATATAATAAATACATTTTTGAATAAGTTTGCTCATGTTAAAGGAGAACAGGAAAAAATAGATTTATTATTTAAAATAATTCAGTTCATAGAAAGAGAGGTAGTTTTATTTGATTCTGTAGAAGATGCTTCTTTTGACCGGATAATTGGATTGCAACACCAAAAAGGGACATTAGAGAATATGTATCAGGTGGCTCAGCAACAAAAAAAACTAGATGCTGTTTATGAAGAATTAAAAACTTTTAAAGTACGAGTAGTTTTTACTGCCCACCCTACTCAATTTTATCCGAATACGGTTTTAAGAATTATTGCAGATTTAACTCAGGCTATACAAAAAAATAATATTTCTCAAATTAATGATTTACTTCAACAATTAGGTAAAACTCCGTTTATTAACAAAACAAAGCCTACTCCCTTAGAAGAAGCTAAAAGCATTATGTATTATTTACGTTATGTTTATTATAAAGCTATAGGTCAATTACACGAAAAATTATTTTTAGAACATTATAAGCCTGGTGAAGATTTTATTCCTGTTATGGAATTAGGTTTTTGGCCGGGTGGAGATAGGGATGGAAATCCTTTTGTAACAGCTGAAATTACTAAACAGGTAACAGAAGAATTAAAGATTAATATATTAAAATGTTATTATGAGGATTTAAGAGGTATTTTAAGAAAACTTACTTTTAGAGGAGTTTATGAAAAGTTAGAAAATTTGTCTGGTCTTATATATGAAAATACTTTTAGTTTAAGGAATGATTTAACTACAGAAGATATTTTAAAAAAAGTGGAAGAAATAAAAAGGGTTTTAATTGAAAAACATGATGGATTATTCTCAAATGAATTAGATAGATTTACACGTCAGGTTAAAACCTTTAAATTACATTTTGCATCCTTAGATATCAGGCAAGATAGCAGTATTCATAATCTTATTTTAAATAAAATTGTTAAGCGATATAATTTGTCAGACAATTCTTATGATAAAATGGATAATGAAGAGAAGTTTTACATATTGTTTCAATCTAACATAATTATTAAAGAAGAAGATTTTGAAGAAGATATTATAAAAGATACAATTCGGAATATTAAGCAATTAAAAAAAATTCAAAAAGAAAACGGTGAGCGTTCAATTCACAGATATATTATTAGTAATTCTACTACTATATTTAGTGTGTTGGAAGTATTGGCATTATTTGATTTTTGTGGATATAAACCTCAGGAAATAAATGTGGATATAATTCCTTTGTTTGAAACTGTAGAGGGTTTAGACAATGCTGAAAATGTTATGGAGCAATTGTATAATTTACCATTATATAGAAACCATTTAGAAAGAAGGAGAAAACAACAGACAATTATGCTTGGATTTTCAGATGGAACCAAAGATGGAGGATATGTAAAAGCTAACTGGGGGATATTTAAAGCTAAAGAAAGGTTAACTCAAGTATCTAAAAATAATAATATTGAAGTATTATTTTTTGATGGAAGAGGAGGACCTCCGGCAAGAGGAGGTGGAAAAACCAGACAATTTTATGCATCACAAGGCCCCACCATTGCTTCTAATCAAATTCAATTAACTATTCAGGGTCAAACTATAACGTCTTCCTATGGTTCTGTAGATCAAGCTAAACATAATTTTGAACAATTAATTACCGCTGGAATTTCAAATAAAGTTTTTGTAGATGTAAAGTTGAATCTCACTTCAGAAGATAGAAATATTATAGATAGGCTTTCAGCAATAAGTTATAAAAAATATTTGGAACTAAAAAATCACCCTCAATTTATTTCTTATTTAGAAGAAAGAAGTACGGTAGAATATTACGGAAAAGCTAATATTGGAAGTCGACCTTCAAAAAGAGGTAAATCTTCAGGGTTAAGTTTTAAAGATTTACGTGCAATTCCTTTTGTAGGTTCATGGAGCCAGTCTAAACAAAATGTTCCTGGGTATTTTGGTTTTGGCACTGCTGTTTTAAAACTAAAAGAAGAAGGTAAAATGCCTGATTTACAAGAGCTTTATAAAAGGTCTTTGTATTTTAAAACCTTAGTTCAAAATAGTATGATGTCTATGATTAAATGTAACTTTACTTTAACTTCATATATGAAAGAAAATGATAAATATTCAGATTTTTGGAATATTTTAAATGATGAATATTTATTGACTTGTAAATTATTATTAGAAGTTGCCCAACAGAAGGTTTTGATGGAAAAAGAAGAAATAAACCGGCTTTCTGTATTATGTAGGGAAAAAATTATGCTACCCTTATTAATTATACAACAATTTTCTTTGCAGAAAATACATGAAGTGGATATGGATGAAGAAAGGCTAATTTATGAAAAAATGCTTGTGCGTACTTTATATGGAATAATAAATGCAAGTCGAAACTCTGCTTAAATAAAATATTATAACTGTAAATACCAAAAGAGAGTTATTTTTTACTCTCTTTTGCTTTTATTAATTTTTCAGTTTTTTGTTATAGGGAGTTATTAAAAAATAAAAGTTTGAAATGAATAATTTCATCTAACAAAGATAAGCTTCCATATAAAAATGTTCTATTATTAAACCTTATTTATAAAGAGTCGTAAATTTTTATAATATGCATATCCCACCCAATCCAAGAAATCCCTAATATTGAGAAACTCAAAAAAATAAAAAAAATATTTTAATTATCCATTAAATAACTATAAGGTATAATTAATAAAACTAAAAACTAAAGCTTTTTTTTATTGGATTTGGAAAAAAATCTATTCTGTTTTGAAAAATAGTGATTCCTATGCGTCCTAACAAGGATATTCTAGACCTTAAAAAGCAATAATAATTTCAATAAAATAATATGGAGATTCATTTCATTATTTATTTAATGTAATTTTCAAGAAGAAAAAAATAATAAGGATTATCTTTGTTTAATAGATTTAATATATGATAAAAGCAGTATTCTTTGATATTGATGGAACATTAATTAGTTTTAAAGCTCACACAATAAACTCACAGACCTTAAAAGCCTTGTATTCAGCTAAACAGAATGGGGTAAAATTATTTATTGCAACTGGACGACATAAATTGGAAACATATCGTTTTAACGGGTTTAAATTTGAGGGTCATGTAACCATGAACGGACAATATTGTTTTAATCAGGAAAAGGTTATATATAAAAACCCAATAGATAAACTATCTGTTCAATCTGTAATTTCCATAGCTCAAAAAAGTGGAGAAGCATATATGTTTTTTGAAGAAAACAATGTGTACCTTAACAAAAAGAACATATATGTAGAAAAAGTACTGGAGGATATAAATGTAACCAATATACAAATAGAAGACTTGAGTTCTTTTTCAGACAAAGAAATATTCCAGATTGTAAGTTTTGTGAATGTTGAGAAAGAAGATGAGGTAAAAAAGCAACTTCCTAGTTGTGAAGTGACCCGTTGGCATCCTTTATTTATGGATATAAACCCAAAAGGTGGAAATAAAAAATTAGGTATACAAAAAATGTTAGAATATTATAGTATTTCTCCAGATGAAATAATGACTATAGGTGATGGAGAAAATGATATATCTATGTTAGAACTGGCCCAATATAGTGTTGCCATGGGAAATGCTTCTGATGAAGTAAAATCTCATGCAAAATATATTACCTCTAGTGTAGATCAGGATGGAGTAATTCAAGCTTTAAAACATTATCAAATTATATAAAAAGAAATGATGAAAAATATTTTTGCTTTTGATATAGATGGAACCTTGATGAAATTTAGTAGTCCTAAAATAGACCAATATGCAGAAATGTCTATAAAAGAGGCTAAGAAATTAGGAGAGGTAGTATTGGCCTCAGCACGTCCCTATAGAGGAATTACCAGTCTATATAATTCCAATTTATCTATAGACCATATTGTAGCTTTAAATGGAGCCCATATAATTTCAGGGAATAAGGAAAAAATGGTTCCAATTCCTACAGAAATTGCTAAAATATTAATTTCACAAAGACCTAATTATCCTAATTTTTGGATATACACAAAAAAAGGTTGGTATGCAGATAATATTTCAACTCCAGAATGTAAAAAAGAAATTCATGGGGTTAATTTTGAGCCATATTCATTTGCAGAATATGAAAACGATGAAATATTAAAAATTTTAATTGTTTTAAATGAAAATATTCAAGAAACAATAGAAAAAATAAGGAATATATCTAATGATATAACCGTAGTAACCTCTTCAGATACCTTTATTGAAATTTTTTCTTCAAAAATTAATAAATTTAAAGCTATTCAAAGTTTATATACCGGAGAAGCTCGTATATATTCATTTGGTGATTCTAATAATGATGAAGAAATGATTAAAAATTCTTTTTGGGGAAGTGCTGTAAATAATGCTACAGATAATGTAAAATCTTCAGCAAAATACATTTCTAAATATAAATATGGACAAGGGGTTTATGATGCTATGCAAATTATTAAGTCTAAATTTTTTTAACCTGCTGGTTTAAAAACAGATAAGCGTACTTAATTTACTTTTGTCTAAAAATAATTGATAATAAAAAAATAGAAAATGAAAACAGCAAAAAAAATTTTAATTATGTTATTGGCATTAGGTTCAATAATGTCTTTTATAAGTAAAAAATTAGAAGTTTCCAATGAAGATGATGCCAAAAAAGAATTAGAACATTTCCCAAAAGCTAAAGAGGGAATGATAAGATATGTTATTATTTTAGATAAAAAAACAAATGAAAATTTGTACCAAATAGAATTAATTCCAGGCAAGGTTATGAATGTAGATTGTAATATTCATAGTTTGATAGGAAAAATAGAAGAAAAAAATTTAGAAGGTTGGGGGTATACATATTATGACTTTTCTTCTGATGGGAATACTATGTCTACCCAAATGGCTTGTCCCAAACAAGAGAATAAAAATAAATATATATCAGCCCAATCAATTATGATTAGATATAACAGTAAACTTCCTATCGTAATATATGCTCCTAAAGGATATGAAATACATTATAAAATTTGGGAAGCAGGTAAAGACAAAAAATCTTTAGAAAATTAAACAGTTTTTTATAATTATTAAAGACAAAAATATATGTGAGAATATTTTTTTATTTTTATAGTCTATAATTAATTAAAAATAGAAGTTAAATACTGAAATGCAATTTATTTTAATATTTAACTTCTATTACTTTTTAACATATTGTGAGTCTTAGTATATTTTTAAGTAATTTTTTGATTTTTAAATAAAAAATCAAATTTTTTAAAATTTTGCCTTTTATTGTCAATATTTTCGAATTAAAATCAATCTTATAATGAAAATATTGGAAACTGTTTTATGTATTAATTTAACTTTTTCTATCATTTAAGGGAAAATATCAAAACAAAATAAAAGTATTTAACAAACTAATAAAACTTTTTTAATCTATTTCTAATATAACTTTAATAGAAAATTAATTTACCTCAAATAGCTTTCTAATTTCTGCAAAATAATTTTGCTTAATATAAAAAAATATAGCAGAAATAATGAGCAAATATGTTTTTTTACTAGTTAGTATCTTTCTTGCTAATATAATATCGGCGCAAAAAACAGAAATAATATATTTAACACAAGAACAAGCAGAGGCATTGTTTCTAAAACAAAACTTGCAGTTATTGGCAGAAAAAATGAATATCGATGCTGCAGATGCTGCCATAGTGCAGGCTAAATTATGGGAGAATCCAACTTTTTCTATAGGGGAAGTAAATCTATGGTCTACCCATACACAAAGAGAACAAGGACAAATCCCAGCTTTATTTGGAAATTTTGCCAAGAATACAGAATTTACCATAGAATTGACACAATTAGTTCAGACTGCAAGAAAGAGAGGGAAATTAATAAACAGAGAAAAAATCTCTAAAGAAATAGCCATTCAGGAATTTGAAGAAACTCTTCGTGGTTTGAAATTAGAAGTTAGGAAGTCATTACAAGAACTTATATATTTACAGTCCTATCAACATATATTAAATAGGCAGCACGAAGCACTTCAAAAACTGATTATAGCTTATAAAAATCAGGTAGCTCAAGGCAATATTGCAAAAAAGGAATTAATACGATTACAATCCTCACAATTGGAAATGAATGGGGAAATCTATGAAGTAAAAAGCAATTATAATGAACAACAAAAAATATTAAAAAGCTTACTACATATTCCTCCCGGAAGTATTATAGAAATTAAAGAAACTACCGAAAAAATTAAAAATCCCGATGATATTTTGTTGTCCAATATCTTAGAGCAAGTTCAAAATAATCGTCCCGATCTCCAAAGAGCAAATTTACAAATTAAATACTTTGACAAAAATCTCAAATATGAAAAAGCGCAAAAAGTTCCCGATCTTACTTTTGCGTTAAACTATGATCGCATAAGTGGACCATGGAAAGATTTTATAGGATTAGGAATTAGCTTTGATTTGCCATTTTTTAATAGAAACCAAGGAAATATAAAAATAGCACAGATTAATAAAGAACAAAGCCAGTATTGGGCAACACAGCAATTAAACTTAGCGCAACAGGAAATCACAGAAGCATATAACAATTACCATATGACTTATTTTTTATTTAAGGAAATGCAAGATGAAAATATTTCAGAAGATTTAGATTATATGTTGGATGCTTATATGAGAAATTTAATGAACAGAAATATTACTATGCTTGAATTTATTGATTTTATGGAAGCCTATAAAAATAATAAACAAACTCTTTTGTTGACACGTAGAAATCTCTTTACACAATTTGAAGAATTGCAATACACAGTTGGAAAAGAAATAAAATAGAACCTATGAAAAATACTCTAAATTTCCTATTAATTTTTATTTTAATCACCTCATGCTCAGATAATGTAGAAAAAGAAAAATCTAAACAAAATGATGTAAATAAATCTTTTTTACAAAATGTAAAAACCGTTAAATCAGAATTAAAATCACAGGAAGAAGAATTAATTCTTACTGGTAAGGTAGAATACGATCCCGATAAGATTGTAAATTATATACCATTGATTAATGGTGTAGTAACCCAAACGTATTTTTCTTTAGGAGATCAAGTTAAACAAGGACAGGTATTAGCAAATGTGCGTAGCTTAGAAGTAAATTCATTACAAGCAGAAAAATTTTCTTTACAATCAGAATTGCAAGTAGCCCGGCGAGAATTAAAAAGTGCAGAATCTATGTATAAAGATAATATGTTGTCTGAGAGAGAGTTAGTAGAAGCTAGGGGAAAAGTAAGACAAGCAGAATCCGCTTTAGGTAGGGTTCATACAGATATGTCTGTAGTAAAAACTAATAAAAGAGGTGGGTTTTCAATAGTTTCTCCTATTACCGGATATATTATCAGTAAAAATATAACTTCAGGTAGTACAATTTCACAGGAATCCGAACCAGTTTTTACAATCGCAGATCTTAATGTAGTTTGGATTACAGCAAATGTATATGCTAGTAATTTACAATTTGTAAAAGAAGGAATGCCTGTAGAAATGAGCTCTTTGTCTTATCCGGGAGAAATATTTTACGGTACTATTCATTCCTTGTCTAAGGTATTTGATTCCGAAGAAAAAGTATTAAAAGCTAGAATTATTATGCCTAATCCGGAATTAAAATTTAAACCCGAAATGTCAATGACTATTAAACTTAAAAATAATATTGAGAATAAAAAAGTTTCTGTACCTATAAATGCTCTGATTTTCGATAACGATAAAAATTATGTGATAATAGAAGAAACTAAAAATAAATTTAAAATAAAAGAAGTAAAATTACAAGGGCACAATGAAGAAGTAGCCTATATACTTTCAGGTCTTAATGTAGGAGAGAACATAGTAATAAAAAATCAATTGCTTATATATTCCGGTTTAAAAAATAACTAAATCATGCACAAGTTTGTAGAAAAATGTATCGCATTCTCATTACGAAACCATATAATAATTATATTCCTTAGCGTATTATTATTTATTGGAGGAATTGCATGTTATATTAATACCCCCATAGAAGCCTATCCGGATGTTACCAACACAAGGGTAAGAATTATAACCCAATGGCCGGGAAGAAGTGCCGAAGAAATTGAAAAATTTGTGACCCTGCCTATTATGAGGGAAATGAATACTCTTCCCAAAAAAACGGATGTAAGATCAACCTCTCTTTTCGGATTGTCTGTAGTGACTGTTATTTTTGAAGATGGAGTAGAGGATTTCTTTGCTCAGCAATATGCCTCAAACCGTATGCAAGGTTTAGAATTACCGGAAGGAGCAGATTCATCTATAGAGCCACCTTCAGGAGCAACCGGAGAAATTTATCGGTATACAATAAAGAGTGATTTACCAATTCGAGAAGTAGCATCCATTAATGAATGGGTAGTAGAACGAGAACTCCTATCTGTTCCGGGTGTTGCTAGTATTGTCAGTTTTGGAGGAGAAGAAAAAATATATGAAATAAAAGTTAATCCCATTGAGTTAGCCAATTACGGATTATCTCCCTTAGAAGTTTATGAAGCAATTTCCAAAAGTAATATAAATGTAGGAGGCGATGTTATACAAAAAGGAAGTCAGGCATATGTAGTAAGAGGAGTAGGATTACTGGATAACATTCAAGATATAGAAAATATACTTATAGAAGTAAAAGGGAGTACCCCAATACGGGTAAAGCAGGTGGCTACTGTGATGACTTCTTCTAAACCTAGGTTAGGACAAGTCGGATTAGATGATAGGGATGATGTAGTACAAGGAATAGTAGTAATGTTAAGAGGTCAAAATCCCGGAGAAGTAATAAAAAATTTAAAAGTAAAAATAACTGAATTAAATGATCAAATTTTACCAAAAGATGTTAAAATAGAACCATTTTTAGATCGTACCACTTTAGTAAATTCAACAGTAAATACTGTAATTAAAAATCTGGTAGAAGGAATTATATTAGTTTCAATTGTAGTATTCATTTTCTTGTTTAATTGGAGAACAACCCTAATAGTTGCCACTGTAATTCCATTATCTTTTCTTTTTGCAATAATTATGCTTAGGATACAAGGGCTTCCAGCCAATTTAATTTCTATGGGAGCTCTTGATTTTGGATTGCTCTTAGAAGGAACCTTAGTAATTGTAGAAATTATTTTTGTTTCTATGGCAAAACGAACTAATCAGTTAGGAAACGAACGTTATGTTAAAGTAGCCAAAGGTGGACTTATAAAGAAGAGTTCTGGTGGAGTAGCTTCTCATATTTTCTTTGCACAAATTATTTTAGTTGTAGCGCTATTTCCTATATTTTCATTTCAAAAAGTAGAAGGAAAAATGTTTTCTCCCTTGGCGTTTACCTTAGGATATGCTTTGTTGGGTTCTTTACTACTATCTCTTACCTATGTTCCGGTAATGTGCAAAATATTGTTAACAAAACCAGTAAAAGAAAAAACAAACGTAATCAGCAGGTTTTTCACATCTAACCTATATAAAATCTATGAATTTTCCTCGCGTCATCGTAAAGGGGCAATTATAGCGTTTGTAATTTTATTAATAATATGTCTGATACGGTTTAGTTTTTGGGGAACAGAATTCATACCGAGTATGAATGAGGGAGCTATTTATATACGGGCAACTCTTCCAAATAGCATTAATCTGGATGAATCTGTGAAGATCACTCAGCAAATGAAAAAGAAACTAAGAAAATTTGATGAAGTGCAATTTGTATTATCTCAAACCGGAAGACCCAATGATGGTACTGATCCTACAGGTTTCTTTAACATAGAATTTCATGCACAACTTAAACCTGAAAAAGAATGGAAAAGGAAAATAAATAAAGACAAACTGATAGGCGAAATGAAAGACTCGCTGGATATTTATCCGGGAACTATTTTCGGTTTTAGTCAGCCTATTCAGGATAATGTAGAAGAATATGTTGCAGGAGTAAAAAGTTCTTTAGTAATAAAAATTTTTGGGAATGATCTTCAAAAATTGGAAAAACTGGCAGATCAGACAGCATCAATTATTCAGAAAGTTAACGGAGTGGAAGACGTAAATGTTTTTAGAAGCATAGGTTTGCCCGAATTACAAATACGTTTATCAGAGTCTCGAATGGCCCGTTATGCTGTTTCTATGGCAGATGCTCAGGCAGTTGTAGAAATGGCTATCGGAGGAAAAGCAGCTACCCACTTCTATGAAGGAGAAAGAGTTTTTGATGTAAGAGTACGATTCCAAAAAGAATTTAGGGATAATGAAGATAAAATTGGTGAAATATTAATACCTACTATGGATGGTAAGCATATACCATTAAAAGAAATTGCAGATATTAATTTTGTAACAGGGCCTACTTTTATTTATAGAGATGGAAGCAATCGATATATAGGTGTAGGATTTAGTATACGAAATAGGGATTTAGGATCTACAATAAAAGAAGCACAAGAAAAAGTAGATAAAGGTATAAAATTGGATCATGGCAATCGAATAGTATGGGCAGGAGAATTTGAAAGTCAGCAAAGAGCAACCCATCGTTTAATGATAATTGTTCCTTGTGCTTTATTACTGATTTTGTTTTTACTATATATGAACTTTAGGACTATTAAAGATACTTTAATTGCTTCGAGCGCTATGCCTTACGCATTTATAGGAGGTTTTATATCTTTATGGATAACAGGTACTACTTTTGGAATTTCAGCGGGTATAGGTTTTATAATATTATTTGGAATCACAGCTATAGATAGTATTCTGTTAATAGCTTTAATGAAGAAAAACTTACATTCTACAAACAATCTAAAATTAGCGATTGATAAAGCAGTAAAAAGTAGAGTACGGCCTGTGCTAATGATCGCATTAATGGGAGCTATGGGACTTTTACCGGCAGCTATGTCTAACGGAATGGGCTCTGAAGTACAAAAACCCTTAGCCATAATGATTGTTGGAGGGATAATAATATGTATGTTGTTGTCGTTTACTATCTTACCTCAAGTTTTTTACTTTGCTTATAGAAGAAATAAAAAAGTAAAGTCATAAAAATAGTATCTTTATAAGATCAAAAAACAAGCAATATGGAATTATTGTTAGTAGAAGATAATAAAAAAATAAGTGAATTCATGATTAAAGGTCTTGAAGAAAGCGGATTTTCAGTTACACTTGCAGAAAATGGAGTAGATGCCAGAAGTCAGATTAATGAACGTAATTGGAAAGTAATCTTGTTAGATATTATGTTGCCAGATATTGATGGTATAGAGATTTTACAATATATACGTTATAAAAAAATTAAGACTCCCATATTGGTAATTAGTGCTTTAGGAGATCCGGATGATAAAGTCAAAGCTTTAAACTATGGAGCCGATGATTATTTATCCAAACCTTTTCATTTTAAAGAATTAATTGCAAGGATTTATGCTTTAGACAGGAGGATGAATATGAATTATGAAAATTCTTCGGATATATTAATATGTGGAGATTTGAAATTATATGTAGATGAACACAAGATTATGAGAAAGGGAAGAGAAATCATATTAACGATTCAAGAATTTAAATTGCTAAAATTCCTAATGGAAAATAAAAATAAAGTAGTATCACGTACTCAGATATTAAATAGTGTTTGGGGAATAAACCACGATATAAATACCAATATAGTTGATGTGTATATTTCCTATTTGAGAAATAAAATAGATATAGATGGAGAAAATAAAATGATTGAAACCATTAAAGGAAGAGGTTATCGTATTAAATCATAAAAAAAATTAGTTTTATGAAAATACAAAACCGTTTAAGTTTAATCAGTTCCGCCTTGTGGGGTATTGTTTTCATTGTTGTTGCATTATTAATCTTTGGATTATATAAAACAAATATTGAAAATTCTGTTTACAGAAATCTTCAGAAGACTTCTCAAATCATTGGATACTATTTTTTTGAAAAAGATGAAGTAAGCCCCAAAGAATTTATAAAAATAAAAAAACAATACGAAAAAATAAATAATCCCTATTACGAAATCTATGACGAAAATAATTATCTAAAATATGGAAATACTCCAGATATACCTATTGAAACTATTGAAGAAATAAGAACCAAAAAAAAATTAACCTTTACTACTCAGGAATTTTTATGTTATGGAGTATACTATAAAGATAATCAGGGAAACTTTGTTATTATAACCAAAGAAAAAAAAGAAGATATTTATTATTACATCAATCCTCTCATATGGATTTTATTATCTGCCTTTATTTTAGGACTATTAGCAACCATATTTCTAAATAAATGGATTGCAAATATGGCATATCGTCCTATAAGAGAAGCAATAAGGCAGGTAAAAAAAATGTCACCCGGAGATAGTATGCATTTAAATGCAACATATACCGTTAAGGATGAAATATATGATCTTACCGAAACTTTTAATGAATTACTTAAGAAAATTTCAGATACATTTAAAATACAACAAAATTTCGTGAGTTATGTTTCCCATGAATTTAAAACCCCATTGGCAGCAATACAGGGAAATTTAGAAGTTTTTTCATTAAAAGATCGTTCCCCTGAAGAATATCGTGCATTGTCTCGGACACTTATAGATGAAATATATCAATTACAAGAAATTTTAAATATTCTTTTAGTAGTATCTGATTTACGTAAAAATACTGATATTTCAGAACAAATCAGAATTGATGAAATGATTCTGGATATTATAAAAAGAGTATCAGATAAGCATTTCGATTATAAGGAATGTATTAATTTTACAATAAATATATCTCCCGAAAATATTGGACTACTCCAAATAAATATTGATAAAACTCAAATATTTATTGCTTTATTTAATTTAATAGAAAATGCAGTTAAATTTTCACAAGGAAAAACCGTTCAAATTCATTTATACGAAATAAAAGGGAAAATACATGTAGTAATACAAGATAAGGGAATTGGAATACCTGAAAAACAAATAAAAGAAATAAGTCGTCCCTTTTATAGGGCAGATAATGCCGAAAAAGTTTCAGGAACAGGTATCGGCTTATCTATAGCACTCAGGATATTAGAAAAAAACTTTATAAAATATACTATAGAATCCAGCATAAATAAAGGAACTGTGATTACTTTAATCTTTATGAATAGTTAATAATAATCTTTTAAATATTTATTATTTTATATTAACTGTTATAATTATAATTTAAAATTTCTATTTGAATTTTTTTTATAAATGAGATAAATTGTTATCTTTAAAAATATAAAAATTATAATACGATGAAAAATTACTTTATAATATGCATAGTTATTCTTATGAATTGTGTAGGAATGGCTCAAGAAATTTGTGGTACGGAAGAAGTAAATCGTGAATTGATGAAAAAATATCCTGAGTTAGCTAAACAAACCCAGGAATTTAATGATGAGCTATCCCAAATGATTAAGAAAGGATATTTAAAAAAAATATATAAAGCAACTGACGAAATCTATGAAATTCCTGTTGTGGTACATGTTTTCCATGATGGCTCACCCATAGGGACAAAATACAACAAAACAGATCAAGAAATTCAGGCATGGATTGATAATACCAATAAAATTTATGAAGGAACAGCTCCAGGTTTTGATGGTCCCGATAATGGAGGCACCCGTGTTCCAGTTCGGTTAGTTTTAGCAAAAAGAGATATGAATTGTAATGCTACTTCAGGTATAGTAAGAATTGACGGCTCTCAATTACCTGAATATGTAAATTATGGATTGAAAAGAAGCGGTGATAATGGAATAAATGAAAGCCAGTTATTTAATTTAAGTAAATGGGATCCTCAATATTATTATAATATATATATAATAAATAAATTTGACGGTAATGATGCTTCTAATGGAGGTTTAGCAGGATATGCCTATTATCCCGGCGGAAACAAAGATGCAGCTATAATGGTTTCAAATATAGTTAAAAATAATAATACAATACTTTCACATGAATTTGGCCACGCAATAGGATTAAAACATACCTTTGGTACAGCATCCGGTAATGGTGGAGAATGTCCTGCTAGTACTGGCGATTGTACTGTAGATGATGATTCAGTTTGCGATACTGAGCCTTCACAAAGTTTATTGAAAACCTATCCGGTTCCTACAAATTCGGATATAAACCCTTGTACAGGGAAATTTTACGAAGGGGTTCAGTATAATATTATGAACTATGGATATAAACTTACACGTTTTACCAATGGACAAAGTGATCGTGCAGTTGCTCATTTGATAGAATATAGAGGAAATCTGTTGAAATCTAAAGGGGGAATAGCACCCGATCTTACTTCAAAACCAAACTTAGTTTCAGCTTGCACACCTTCTTCTATTATGTATCCAGGTAACAACCTAAATATGGGACCCGCTAAGGTAAATTTTGGCGAAATTGATTATACATCTAGAGGATATCTTTTTGATGGAAATCTTTTTTATGTAGATAACATAGCTAAATGTAATTTAAAAGGAACGCATACAGAGTTAAAGGTTGGAGTAGCTACACCTTTGAGTATATCAGTGGAAACTAATTCACAGAGAGTAAAGGCTTATATTGATTATAATAATGATGGGGTTTTTGATGAAACTAAGGAAATTGTTTTTAACATGCAAGTGGAAAAAAATACTACTGGCACTGTAAATGTAACGCCTCCGGATGGGGCTATATTGGATACACCATTACGGTTAAGAATAATTGCTGATTTATATACTGTAGAGGTCTCTCCGTGTTATAATCCTACATATGGGCAAGTAGAAGACTTTTCTGTAACCTTACGTTCTTCTGCATCCAACGAAAAACTATGGCAAGGAATTGACAGTGATTGGTTCAATGCTGCTAACTGGTCGCCTGGAGGAGTGCCGGATGGAACTCATAGTGTTAAAATACCAGAGACTCCTGTAATTCCGATTCTTAATGGAAATGCAGAAGTGGAAAGTATAGATTTTATTGGGGGAGAAATGAAAATAGATTTAAACGGACATTTAAAAATTTTAGGAAAAACTAATAAATAATTTAATAAAATAAAAATACCAGTGAGAATAGTAGTAATTCACTGGTATTTTATATATTTTTATTATTTTTTTTTTCTTTTAATTTGTTTTTCTCGCGAATCAAGATAAGTCATGAAATTGTTATTAAATGTATATAAACGAGCATTATCGATAACCTTTAAGGCTTTCTTATATTTTTTCTGATATTCTAAGAGAATAGATTTTTTATTTAAAAGTACAGCCTTATCAATTCCTTTAATTGTTAATGCAAAGTCTATAAGTCTTTTAGCCTCTTTATAATCTTCATTCCATAATAAACAATCTATATAATAAGGATATAAATTTAAAGACTGAATATTTACCGTAATGGCTTCTTCAAAATATTCCTTAGCAGTTTCATAATCATTTAGTATTTCAGAATATATTCTGGCTAATAAACATAAACAATCTTCATTTTTATCATAAGACAAGGCATATGTTAACGCCTCTATGGTCTCTCCCATATTAAAAGGATAGTTATCTAATGCCTGAAAATAGTATTTGTTTTGTGTTGCATTCATTATTTAATTTTTTTTATAATTTATAGTTATATCTTTTTCTAAATAATACCTATATCAGATTGTTCCTTTTCAAATCCAGGTTTTAATTCCTTTTTTTCTGAATTTGATTTGCTTTCAACCTGAATAAAATTCAGTTTAGATAAATATTTCAAATGCAGTTTTTACCGGAGTTTTCTTTTTAATTCTGAAATAGATCCATAGAGAAAACGAAATTTAAAGGGGAGGTATGATTCAAGTTGCTGTTTTTATTCACAGGGTTTATATTTTGCCTAATGAAACTTCATATACGGAACGTTTGAAATTTAAATATCTGATTCAGATATTTGTATATGTTTCTGCATTGTTACATAATGCAAACCATTAAAAATCTTTTATTTATGAAACTTAGGATAAGTATTTTTTCAATTATTTTTTTATCAAAGTTTTTCTGCATTACTTCTATAGCTGTGTTTATTATTTTTGTGTTAGGATATCTTTTCCTTTTAATTTTAATTTACCCATGATGATTAATTTTAAAATAGGATATTATGTTGTACTTTTTTTACGAATACATAACAGAGTATTGATATTAAAATATCAAGCTGAAAACTATATGGACTTAAATTTTAAACTTATTTAAAAAATTAAAAATAAAACCCGAAAGATTGGCTTCAAGTTTATTTTTAACATTTTGTTTTATATATTTTGATGAAATACTCGAAGCTAGGATTTTTCTACAATTGAAAAATAATTCATTTTTTGTATATATGATAGTGTATTAAACATTTTGCTTCGTTTTTTTTTGAATGGTTAAATGGTATTTTGAAATACAAGTTTTACAGTAAAATATTTAATATGCAAATTTATAATATTTTTAATTTGATAAAAATTAATTTAGTATTAATATTTATTAATAACTTTGTTATTTTTGTATATAAATAAATTCTAAATATAAATTAATATAAAGTTAAGGTGAGGAATAATACTGTATTTTTAGGTGTTCTATTATGGGGTCTTTTATCGTTTAATTTATCTGCACAAACTAAATTAATTTTTTATAAGAGTCATAGTGGTAAAGCTGTTAATTTCAGTTTAAAAGAAGAGGGTAATTTAGGAAGTTACATTGGACAGTTTTATAAATCAGAGAATGTTTCTGAAAATAATGAAAAAGATGGATTAACTACTGAAGATTTAAACCATAATAATGAGAAACAAAGTAATAATAGAAGTTCAAATGTCATAAAAATTAAAGAAGGTTTACTCTTTAATAAAAATTCAGATTTTAATAAATATAAAGAATTAAAAGGTACTAATGGTAAATTAGGTTTATTATTGATAATACTTAATGAAAATTCTGTTTATGATAAAAGAATAATAAATGAGTTAACAGATGCATTAATGAAAAATGATGTTGTAAGATATTATATTAGATCAACAGATGGTTTTATTTTTGAAACAAAAACTGAATACGAAATTTATGGAAAATTAAGAAATAAAAGGGAGAAAATGGGGATAAAAATATGTGAACTGAAAGAGGGGATAGATTCTTTAAAAATCAATCAGTTGACAGACCAAACTATGAGGCAAGGCAAAACAGTTTTTTTTATTAAAACTAAAGACGGAGCTGTTTTTGACCTGAGATCAACCTTTGAGAATTATAAAATATTAAGAGAAATAAAAGATAAGAATATAGATTTGAAATTGATTCCAGTTTCAAAAAATGATTCTATACTGAAGCTTGAGACAGATACAACATTTTTGCATAAAAAGGAGGAAAATGAATTATTTCCTTTTGTCACTAAAGGATCTAAACCTAATGATAAGACTCCATATTTAATTTTTATAATATCTGTTTCAATGATTATAATAGGCTATTTACTATGGAAAAAAGAAATGAAGAAAATAAATTATTAATTAAATTAGGTGTAAATGTTTTATTTATTTTTATAACGGGATATATTTTATTTTTTTCTTTACCAATTTATAGTTTTTATAACCCACAAAAAGTAATAGTTACTCTTATTCAACCTATAGTACGTTGGATAGGAATTCATTTTTTTGGTTTAGATACAAACTTTACAGGACTTATCATTTCAGATTCTCAAGGATTGCTTATTTTTTTGTTCCTATTATTAGTTATTTCTTTTTTTATAGGACTTTTATGGTTAAAATTTATACCATATCATATTGAGAAGGTTAAATATTGGATGAAAATAATAATTAGTTATTATTTGTCTTTTGTATTATTTATATATGGTGCAAATAAAATATTTAAATGTCAATTTTATGAACCAGAGCCCAATATTTTATTTACTCCTCTAGGATATCTGTCTAAAGATATTTTATATTGGAGTGCGTTAGGGAGTTCTTATTCTTACAATATAATTATCGGACTTGTACAAATTATTACGGCCTTTTTTTTATTTTTTAAGAAGTCTCGTATAATAGCAGCTACAGCAGCGGTTGTTTTATTTGTGAATATAGTTATAATTAATTTTACTTATGATATTTCTGTAAAGGTTTTTTCATCTTTCCTTCTTTTTATTAGTATAATTATAGCTTTTCCATTATTTAAATTTATATATCTATTTTTCTATAAAGAGCAAAGATCATTGCCTACTTATAAAGAATGGAGTCCTCAGAGAAAATCTAAAAAAAGTATTTTAATTTACGTTATTTTGAAAACTTTAGTAATAGGAGGTATTTTGTTTGAAACATTTTTTATTTATTTTAAAGAAAATGCATTTAATGGAGATAAAGTGCCTAAGTATTCTTTATTTGGTGCATATCAAGTTTTTTCTTCAAAAACTTCGATTAAAAGGTTTTTCTTTCATAGTGGAGGGTATTTTATTATTCAAGAAAATAATGAAAATATGAAAGATTATAAAATTATGGCTGTATATTCAGAAGCAATTAAACTAAAGGATTATAACGATCAAATTTATTATTTGAATTATAGAATGGTAAATGATACTATATATTTGCAAGGAATGATAAATTCAACTCCAATTTTTGTAAATGGAAAGAAAATAGATTTAAAAAAATTGCCCTTATTACAAAACCAGTTTCATTTAACAATAGATAATATTAAGGAATAATGTTTTTATTGAATAAAAAGGCTTTTTTAATGCAGTTTAATTTTTTTATTATCATGCCGGTTTAGGTTTTAGTTTAATAGGGAGAGAATATTACACGAATTTAACAATAGTATTAAAATTATGAATGAGAATCGTGACTTAATGAATTTTTTTTATTAATATAATTTAACATAGTATAAATGTTCTTTATGTTTATGTAGATATAAAACTTGAAAAAATTTTTTAAAAGTTAAATACACCGATTTTTAGCCATTTTACTCTAGTAAATTTTTTTGAAATTCTAGTAAATCTTTTTTTCTTAGAATAAGAATTTTAATTATAAAATCTGAATATTCATTAATAGAATTGAAGAGAGAGTTTAATGCATTATCATAATATTTTAATTCTTCTTTATAGAAGTATGTATATTCATTTGATAAATACTCATCCCATATTTTTTTTGTTTTTTCAGAGAGTATAGAATTATAATAGTTATCGTTGATAATGATAGTTAAATTTTTTTTGAATTCAATTTCAGCATGATATAATTCATTCAGCTTTTTTATAATTATATCCACTGAGTTTTCATACTGAATAAATTCAGTTTTTTTAATGAAATTATCTATATATTCCCTTTGGGCATTATATTGATTTTCTGATTTTTTAAATAAAGCATATATGTCAATAAACATTTGGTCTTTATTTCTCTTTTTTGCAAGTTGATAAAATCCTGAAAATATATTTTTATCGTTTTCTTCTATTTTTAAATTATAATCTTGTAATTTTTCTTCAAGTCTATTGATCAAATTTTTTACATCTTTAAGAGTGTATTTTACCCCATCATAATCAAATGATTTTATTTTGTAATTTTCATTTTCAATTTGTTTCAATAAATCTATATCACTTTCTAATGCTTGAGAAATATAAATATTTTCTACTTTTTCAGGTGTAAATAGATCTTTTATATTTCCTTCAAAAACAGTTTTATTATATTCTTCTTCAAATTTTATTGGGTTTTTAGAATTGTAATATCCATTGTATATAGGGTCAAAACTGTTTTTCTTAAAATCAGACATATAAGAGGAAATGAATTCTTCTAAAGAATATTCTGTTACTTTGCCTGAATATTGAACATTCGAAAAAACTATATCTGTAAGCTTACTTTGCAAATTTTCTATATTTGAAAATAATTTATTAGCAGGCAGTAAATTGTCAGGTTCTTTTATAATGTTTGTTTTTTCTAAAGCAGCTATACGATCTTCAATATTAGGGTGCGAGCTCCATTGAGAATCAAAATTCAATTTGGATTTATTGTATCTGTTCAGATGTTCAATAGTAACACAAGGAATATCTTCTTTTATTTCGATATTATTTTCTTTAGCTAAAAAATTCATAATGTACTTTTGCTCTTTAAATATATTTTTACTTTTTATACATTCATGAATTTTATTTGAATAAAAATCTATAACAGCTCTGTAAGAAGAGTCAGAAAGACTCAATCTTAATAAAGAAGTTTTTAAAGGAATATAGCCGGTAACATTTGCTGCAACTTCATCTGCATGAAATTCCATCTCACGTGATAATTTCAGATGATTTTTATTAACTAACGTATACATTTTTTGTAAAATCCATTGAATTCCATTTATGAATTTTATTACTATACTGGCGGCTAAATAAGTAACATTACTAAAACTTGCAAATTTTTGGATAAAGTTATTATAAGAAGTGTCTTCATAAATTGTATTATATATAATATGATTTACATTGTATACATAACTTCCTATTTTCATGCTTTTTTGAGAAAAATGACCAAATTCATGAGCTAATATTGCTTTTAATTCCGTTTGACTAACAGTATTTATTAACCCTAATCCTATTTGTAAGTTTTTTCTTACAGGTAAAAACATGCTCCAAAAAGTGGAATCGTAAAAAACAGAAGCGTTGACATCTTCTGATACATATATTTTTTTCGGAAATTTAGTTTTAACTTCTTTAACTATATCATTAATAAATAAAAATAAATCAGGTTCTTCCTCTTGGGTAATTTCTATAAGATTAGAATTATCAATAGTCTTTTTTTTGAAAAAGAATTTAACTAGGAAAATAAAAATTAATATACCTATTCCAATTACAGCTATTCCCAACAATAATGTTTTTAAATGGAAACTAATGGTCATAATGCTATAACCAATATAGCCACAAAATAAAGTTAAAATAACAGATAAGGTTAATAATGAGATATATACAATTATAAATAAAAGGATAGATAATATAGCCCCAATAGTATTTTTTTTAAATTCAGGAGATATAGTTACTTTGCTATTCATGATCAATAGTAATTAGTGATTGCAAAAATAAAAATATTATATAAAATAAAATGAGAACCTGATATTTGTTAGTGAATTTTTCGAATTATTATTTATAGTTGGTATATATAAAGCATTAACAAAAAGAAGACTTTTTTATTTAAAAAGTCTTCTTTTTGTTATATTTATTTTTATAAAAATTAAATCTACACTTAAGTTATCTTTTTTATACAAAGTTTCATTATAAATCCCACTCCGCTGAATATACCCACAGCAAATATAATATCTCCAATAGATCTTAACCATTTTAAAAAAATTATTTCAGGTTTTTGCATTAGTTCTATCGAACGAGCGTACCACATTCCTTTATCAATACTTTCAAAAGCTTGCCATATTCCGATAGGAAGTAAGCTAAATACTCCCATAACTAAAAGACCTATATTTAGCCCCCAAAAACATATTTTTAATAATTTATCATTCCATTTCATCTTTCTGTACATACTTCGTAGAACAAAGAATATAAAACCTATTCCTAACATCCCATATACACCAAATAAAGCTGTATGAGCATGCAAAGCAGTAGTATTTAATCCTTGAACGTAATATAATGCTATGGGCGGATTTATTAAAAAACCGAAAATTCCGGCACCTAGGAAATTCCAAAAAGATACAGATACCATAAAATATATCGGCCATTTATAATCTTTCATCCACGGTGTAGCTTTAGAGGCTTTATAATTTTCAAAAGCTTCAAAACCAATCAAAGTTAATGGGACTACTTCTAAAGCACTAAAACATGCCCCTAAAGCCATTATAACCGGAGTAGACCCGGCAAAATATAAATGGTGGAATGTGCCTATAATTCCCCCCGAAAGAAAAATAATTGTAGAAAATAGTACATTAACAGTGGCTGTTTTTTCTTTTAATAATCCTAATCTAACAAAGATAAAAGCAATAACTACGGTGGCAAAAACTTCAAAAAAACCTTCTACCCATAAATGAACAACCCACCATCTCCAATATTCAGATATACTAAGATGTGTGTGTTGTCCCCACATTAATCCGGCAGCATAAAATAAGGCTATAGATATGCAAGAAATTAAAAATAAAAGTAAGAGACTTTTTTTTTGTGGTTTTTCTTTTATTACAGGAAGTATAGGGCGTATCATTAATATTAACCAAAGCAGTAATCCAATAAATAAAAATAATTGCCAGAATCTTCCCAAATCTACATATTCAAATCCTTGATGTCCGAACCAGAAATTTATCTCTGGATTTAGTTTTTGCATTATAGCCATCCATTGCCCTGCCATTGAACCTAAAACAATAATTAATAATGCAAAAAAAAGAAAATCTACTCCAAAACTTTGAAATTTTGGGTCTTTTCCAGATAATGCAGGAGCCATATATAAACCTGTAGCCAGCCAGGCTGTCGCTATCCAAAAAATAGCCAATTGGGTATGCCAGGTCCGGGTTACAGAATAAGGAAGTATCTTGCTTATAGGAATTCCATATAGACCTTTGCCTTCTACTCCATAGTGTGCAGTAACGATACCTAATAGCACCTGAAGCGTCATAAGTAGCCCAACTATAATTAGATATTTTTTTATTCGTTTCATAGATGGGGTTATTTTTTCGTTAATCAGGGGATTCTGTGTCGGAGTAATAAACTCTTCATCTTTAGATTGTGCATGATAGTAAGCTAAAATACCGATAAATAAAATAAGTAATATAATGCTTACACCAGACCATATAAGGAGATCGGGAGTAGCTTTATTTCCTACTAATTCGTCTGATGGCCAATTATGTGTATATGAAATATTAGTTCCTGGTCTTTCGGTAACCGTAGCCCAGGTAGCCCACCAAAAGAAAGCATTCATTTTTTTCATTCTTTTCGGATCTTTGATAGTATTTTCCGTAAGGGCATAGTACTCTCTAAGTTGAGTAAACTTTGGGTTATTCATAAATAACCCTTGATAATAATTACATAAATATTTTATAGCTTTTAGTCTGTTTTCAGAAATCGTAATGGATTTAGTTTTCTTATCATAAGTATTAGTTCGCAAATCATTTTGAAGTTTAATTTTTAATAAAGCTTGTTTTTCCTTATTTAGTTTTTCGTAAGAAGTAAAATAAAACTTTTCAGAATATTCGTTAAGTATAAATATTGCTTCTTTATGCAACCAATCAGCTGTCCAGTCAGGAGCTAAGTAAGCACCATGTCCCCATATAGATCCTATTTCTTGCCCACCTATGCTTTGCCAAATGTTTTGGCCTTCTATAATATCTTGTTTAGTAAAAATTACTTCTCCTTTCTGGGATACTACTTTTTCGGGAATAGGAGGAGATTGCTGGTAAATCTGTATTCCATAATATCCAAGAGTTGAAAATGAAGCAAGTAGAACAAATGCTAATAAAAACCATAGTTTTTTTTCTTTTTTCATGATAAGCAATTTAATAAAGGATATTTTTATCTTCTATTATTTTGCAGCGAAAATAGTAATTTTTCAATAAAGGACAAAAATATCTTTTATTATTTTTTTAAAGCTGTTATCTATAGATTTTTCTTGTATAATTTAAAAATATACACCATAAAAGATATTGTTATAATTTGATTTGTTTTTGCTTGAAATAAAAAAGTTTAAGGTTTACCTTAAACTCTTTTTGAATTTGTATATTTATTTATGATGTTTATTAAATTGCAGATAAATATTCAGTATTACAGTATCCCTCTATTCCATCAGTAGAACGTATAAGATACCAGTCTTCATTATATTTGCTAAGGAAAGTTACTGTAGATTGATGAGCTGCCTTACCTAAAATGGGTTGGTCAGTTCCTGGTCCTTTTCTAATATTTAAATTAGAACTGTGAGTAGTTACTTTATATTGGGAAGAAGGAGCATTAGGAGATACGTTTATATTTAGTATTAAATCGCCAGATCTGAAATCAGGGTCAATTTTGTTGTAAATATTCCATAATTGATCTTTAGCTTTTCCATCAGGAACTTCTCCATTAATATAAAGAACATTATTTTGTTCTCTAACAGAAAGATTATGAGAGCCTAAATTTTTTGCTGCATTAATTAGTTCAGCATATTTATCTTGTAAAGCCATAATTGTTTTTATTTTAATGTTAATTTTTGTTCAATTTTTTTAGGTTGTAAGGCATTAATGGCTTGCATTAATTTAGGTAGATCGGCTCTGTTTAGTTGACCATTTAGGGTAACTACTCCATCTTTTACATTCGCCAAAACTCCTGTATAATCCTTTATAACAGCGTTAACTTTTGTTGTTAATTCATTATCCATTGGGAATTCTACAGGTTTAACAGTAGTTTGATCTATAATTGATTTTATTCCGGGTATAGCTTTCAATGAGTTTTCGGTAGATTGTTTGGCTAAATCATCACTAAATTCTCCAGATATCGTTACAATTCCTTTTTTTACATCAATGCTAATCCCTGTAGGGAGTTTTGCTTGAGCCTGAGTTTTTAATTCAGAATCTTTAGGGCCTGATTTGCATGATGATAATGATAAATTTAAAAAACTTGCTATAGCTAAAACCCAACATAATCGTCTTAATTGTTTCATATTGTATTTTTTTAATATTTTTAATTTAAAATCAAAAATTATTCCATTTTAACATTAAAAACTATATTATTATATTGATATAATTACATGTTGTATTTTGGTCATATATAAATAATATATATATAATTAAAAATTGAAGAAATTATTAAAAGCAAGAGTTGTTTTAAGCTTTTGTTTTTAGAGTTTATTTTCGTTAAAAATTAAATAATCTCTATATCTTTTGGTATTTATTCCTACATTACCATGTTGTTATGCTATTTGATTCAGAAAATAATACTAAATCAAAAGGCCTGGTTTTCTAAGTGAAATTTTCGAGAAGTTGAGAATCTTTGCTTTTTTTAACTAAATATTATATTGATAAGTACAGAGCCATTTATTGTAAATTCCAAACAACCTTTGGAATTTACAATATTTTCTTTTTCCCTAAAGGAGATGATTTCCTTTCCATTGATTTTTATGAAAAAATTGACTTTCTGTTTTTAAGATTTTCCAGTTTAGTTATTCAGAAGGAAGATTATAATCTATTTTGGTTAGATATCCCAGATGACTGAAAAGATAAGCCTTTCCGAATATTCTTCAGAAAATATGGAAAGGTCTTTTAAGCAAAATAATTATTTAGTTTATCAAGTAAAAATCTAAGATAAATATTATTATGAAGTGTGTTATAAGTTCAAATAAATACGATTGAGCGTTTACTATAGTAGAAAAACTTAAAATATAATTTTCAGGAAGTACTTTAATTATGTAATAAAATTCCCCAATACAGAGAATTTCGTTCTCCTTTTAGCCTAAGATTATAACACTATTCCATTCAACAGTAATGATAGTCCATTTTTTAAAGAATTTTGCATAATGAAAATTTGCTTTAAAAATAATTTTATTTTTGTATATGACAGGATGTTGCTCTTATAGTAATAAAAAAAATAGAAAATTTATATAGGAAAATATTGAAGTTTCATAGGTTATAAAGATTCATACATTTTCTTTTTTATTTCATCCAGACAAAGATTGTTTATACTTCCTTCATGGGTATGAGTAGTTTTTTTTGGAGATTGAAAAGTTCCTTTTTCTACCTGTTCCCCGATTATTCTATAAGCATCACGGAACGGAATCCCTTGTGATACTAGCTCATTTAACGCATCAACCGTAAATAAGTAATTGTATTTTGGGTCTTCTAAAATGTTGTCATTAATTTTTATGTCTTTTAATGAATAATGTGTCATATCAAGGCAGGCTTTCATGGTTTGAATCGCAGGAATGAGTCCTTCTTTCAATAATTGTAAATCGCGATGATAGCCGCTTGGAAGATTATTGGTAATCAGAGTTAATTCATAGGGTAAAGCCTGAATTTTATTGCATTTTCCTCGTATTAATTCAAATACATCCGGATTTTTTTTGTGAGGCATAATACTAGATCCGGTAGTAAGGTGGGAAGGAAGAGAAACAAAATTAAAATTCTGACTCATATATAATGTAACATCCATTGCCAGTTTAGATAAAGTTCCGGCTAAACTGCAAAGGGCAAAGGCGGTACTCTTCTCAGATTTTCCACGACTCATTTGTGCCGCAACCGAATTATATTTTAAGGTTTTAAATCCAAGTTCATTAGTAGTATAAGTACGATCTATAGGGAAGGAACTACCATATCCGGCAGCAGAACCTAAAGGATTTTGATCTACTATTATTAAAGCTGCGTTTACTAAAATTATATCGTCAATCATACTTTCTGCATAGGCAGAAAACCACAAACCAAAAGAAGAAGGCATTGCAATCTGAAAATGTGTATATCCTGGCATTAAAATATTTTTATATTTTTCAGCCAATTCCATTAATAGATCGAATAGCTGCCGGATTTGATTTTTGATCTGGTTTAACTCTTCTTTCAGGAACAAATTCATATCTACCAAAATCTGATCATTTCGTGAACGAGCTGTATGTATTTTTTTTCCCGCATTACCTACCTTTTCTGTAAGTAAAAACTCTATTTTGGAATGCACATCTTCAAAATCGTTTTCGATCTGAAAATCTCCTTTTTCTATATCTATTAAAATTTCATTTAGAGCTTGTAATAAGTCAGTTTTTTCATTAACGGAAATTAAACCTACTTTTTGAAGCATTTTAGCTTGTGCTATAGAACCCAGTACATCATATTTAGCCAATACAGTATCAAGTTCTCTGTCATTCCCTACAGTAAAAAAATCTACTTGTTTATCTGTTGGAATACCTTTTTCCCAAAGTTTCATTTTTGTAATATATAAATGTTAGGATTGTATGACGGTTTTATTTAATATTTGGATATAAAGAGGAATAGCTTCTTCAATTTCATTTCGGTAAATATATTCATCTGCAGTATGAGATCTCAGCGAATTACCTGGACCCATTTTTAAAGATTGACAATATAAAACAGATTGATCTGAAAGGGTAGGAGAGCCATAGGTTTCTCGTCCTAATTCTATTCCGGCTAAAACTAAAGGATGATCTATAGGAATAGAGGAAGATTTCTGTCTTAGGGAGCGTGGTGTAATGATTATTTTATCAGAAGATAAATTATCCTGAATAATAGAATATACTTCCTCATTGGTATAACAGTCATTGACTCTAATGTCTACGACTATTCTACATTCATTTGGAACTAAATTATGTTGTTTTCCTGCTTCAATCTGTGATACAGTCATTTTCATAGGTCCTAAAACATCAGATATCTTCTCAAAAGAGAAATTTTTAAACCAGTTAATCACCTGTAAAGAGTTATATATTGGATTGTCTGTGTTATTATGAGCTGCATGGCTCGCAGTTCCTTTTACAAGGATATCTAATACCAGTAAGCCTTTTTCAGCAATAGCCAGCTGCATAAGGGTAGGTTCTCCTATTATAGCACAATCTAAGTGAGGTAAGTGCGAAACCACACTGTTTAAACCGTTTTTTCCACTATTTTCTTCTTCAGCTGAAGCAACCATAATTAAATTATATTTTAAATCTTTCCTGGAATAAAAATAAGTGAAAACAGCCAAAAGAGATACTAAACACCCTCCCGCATCATTAGATCCCAAACCATAGATTTTCCCATCTTTTTCTATAGCTTCGAAAGGATTGTGGGTATATCCTTTATTGGGGAAAACAGTATCTTGGTGAGAGTTTAAAAGCAAGTTGGGTTTAGATTCATCAAAAAATTGATTGTATGCCCATATATTGTTATTTTCCCTTTTAAAAGGTATATTATGGTGGGTAAACCAGGATTCTATTATTAAGGCTGTATGAGACTCTTCTCCTGAAAAAGAAGGAGTCTCAATTAATTTTTTTAATAAATCAATAGACTCTAAAGTGAGTTTTTGTATTATTTCCATAAGACTTTGTTATAATGAAATATGTGTATGAAGCATAAGGGGATTTATAATGATATCCGGATTGGCAATAATAATATTTTTGACCCCCTGTTTCAGAGCTTTAAAACAATTATCTAGTTTAGGTATCATGCCTGAGTGTATAATGTTTTCATTTTTCAAATATTGATAAGTATTATAATTAAGTTCTTCAATAATACTCTCCTCATCCTCCATATTTTGTAATACCCCTTTTTTTTCAAAACAATATATTAAATTAATATTATATATTGAAGAAAGACCTACCGCTAAAGATTGAGCAATCGTATCGGCATTAGTATTCAGCAACTGACCTTTTTTGTCATGGGTTAAAGCACAGAATACTGGAGTTGTTCCAGTGTCTATGATTGCCTGAATCCATTTTGCATTAACTTCGACAACATCTCCAACATATCCATAATCGATGGTTGTGTGTTCTCTTTTTTTCGATAATATACTGTTCCCGTCAGCTCCTGTTAATCCTATTGCCTGAATATTGAAATTTTGTAACTGTGCTACAATTTTTTTGTTGCATAATCCTGCATAAGTCATTATAGCAACATCTAACATTTCTTCATTTGTAATACGTTTACCTTCAATCATAATTGTTTCTACGCCTAATTTTCCTGCTAGTCTTGTAGCTGCTTTCCCTCCACCGTGAACTAAAATTTTCAAGCCTTTGTATTGAGAGAAATTTTTTAAAAAAGTAGAAAGGGTCTCAGAATTATCTATTACATTTCCTCCTATTTTTATTATGGTGAGAGTATCTTTTTCCATATTTAAATTATATACAAAAATAGTTTAGATTTATTCTTTATACATTAAAAAGCTGATTTTTTTATATAAAAATATTTTTATACTTCAAAAAAGTCTTTTTGTTTATTTGTAGGTTAAATATTTAAATTTATTAATAATTAAACAGTTTTCAGGTAAATAAATAAAAAAGACCGAATTATTTTTCGGTCTTTTTTGAGTATTTATTTTTTAAATTCTTCCAGTATTTTGGTAATAATAACTTGAGCGGAATAAATTCGGTTATTTGCTTCAGGAATAACAATCGAGGAATCCCCATCTAAAATTTCGTCAGTAACAATTACATTTCTACGTACAGGCAGACAATGCATAAATTTTGCATTTCGGGTTAAATTCATTTGTTTTTTTCCAACAGTCCAATTAGAATCCTGATTAGTTATTTTACCATAGTCTATATAATTACTCCAGTTTTTAGCATAAATGAAGTCCGCATTTTTAAATGCTTCTTCCTGGTTATATTCTATTTTTACACCTTCTGTAATTTTAGGATTCAGTTCGTAACCTTCCGGATGAGTGATGATAAAGTCTACATCCATTTTTTTCATCATTTTAACGAATGAATTGGGGACGGACTGGGGAAGCGCTTTGGGATGAGGTGCCCAGCTTAATACTACTTTAGGTCGATCAGATTTTTTGTATTCTTCAATAGTAAGAGCATCAGCTAATGCTTGTAAGGGATGTTCGGTAGCTCCTTCCAGACTAATTACCGGGACAGAAGCATATTTAACAAATAAAGAAATCACAGTTTCTGCCTCATCTTTTTCTTTATTTTTTAAAGTTGGGAAACTTCTAATTGCAATAATATCGCAATATTGAGAAATAACAGGCGCAGCTTCTTTAATATGTTCAGAGGCAGAACCATTCATAATAACCCCATCTTCAAATTCTAATGTCCATCCTTCTGTATTTAAATTCATTACCATACATCTCATGCCTAGGTTTTGTGCAGCTTTTTGAGTACTCAACCGGGTTCTGAGACTAGAGTTGAAAAATATTAATCCTATAGTTTTATCTTTTCCTAACTGTTTGTTAGCTAAAGGATTTAATTTAATTTCTTTTGCAGCCTGCAAAAGTTCATTTAAGTTGCTTATATCATCAACAGAAGTATATTTTTTCATTTTTCTGGTTTTATTCCAAACAGGATTTTAAATTTTCAAAAAGTCTATCGATTTCATTTTGCGTTATACTCAAAGGAGGAAGAACTCTAAGTAAGTTTTTATTATTAGAATTTCCTGTAAAAATTTTCTTTTCGTAAATCAATTTTTTTCTCAATTCAGCTACTTCAAAATCAAATTCAAGTCCCAACATTAATCCTCTACCTTTGATATTTTTAATTTGCGGAAGTGATTTAAATTTTTTCATGAAATAAGATGATTGTCGTTTTACATTATCCAAAATATTTTCGTTTTTAAAAACTTCTAAAACAGCAAGTGCTGCTGCGCAGGCAAGATGATTACCCCCAAAAGTAGTTCCCAACAAGCCATAGGAAGGTTTAAACTCAGGTGATATTAAAATCCCTCCTATAGGAAATCCATTTCCCATTCCTTTTGCTAAAGAAATAATATCAGCCTTTATCCCATGATGCTGATGGGCAAAGAATTTACCGGAGCGTCCATATCCGCACTGTATTTCATCAAGGATTAAAACAACTCCACTTTCTTTACAAACCTTTTCCAGTTCTTTAAAAAATTCTGTATTTCCTTCATCCAGACCACCTACTCCTTGTATCGTTTCAATAATAACCGAAGAAATATCTCCTTTTGCAATTTCTTTTTTTACAGCGTTTATGTCATTTAACTCACAGAATATAACTTTTTGTTGAGCATTGAGTGGAGCTACAATTTTAGGATTATCAGTAACGGCAACTGCTGCTGAAGTTCTACCATGAAAACTATTTTTGAAAGCAATAACTTTAGATTTTCCATTGTGGAAAGAAGCCAGTTTTAAGGCATTTTCATTGGCTTCTGCACCTGAATTACATAGGAATAAAGTATAATCGGGATATTCTGAGATTTTAGGTAATAAGTTTGCTAATTTTTCCTGTAGTGGATTGATAATAGAGTTGGAGTAAAACCCTATTTTATTTACCTGTTCAGTTATATGTTTTACATAAATGGGATGAGAGTGTCCTATGGAAATAACTCCATGTCCTCCGTAGAAATCAAGATAAGCATTTCCGTTTTCGTCCCATACGGTAGCACCTGAAGCTTTTTCCGGAGCTATATTATAAAGAGGATATACGTTGAATAAACTCATTTTTTTAATATTTTGTATTTAAAATCCATTTTTCGATCATTTTCGGAAATAAAATTTTTCCAATCATTCCATATTTGGAATCGTTAAATGTATTTTTTGATTTATTTTTTGTTTCATTACTCTGATTTCGGGTTCATAATAATTAGAATGTACAAAATATATATTATTATTGTTAGTGTAAATAAATGCTATATGATTATCTAACCTAACTATATAGAAGTCCTTTTCTTTCTTTTCATAATAAGATTACGTAAGAAAAGTAATACAGAATAAAGATAATATTTTTTTATTTGCTTCTATCGACATTAATTAATAGTTTAATTCTTTGCGATTTTACTAATTTTATTATAAGAAGCTAAAAGTCCTTTTATAATAGAAGAACTTAATCCTTGATGTTCCATTTCATTTAATCCAGCAATAGTACATCCTCCAGGAGTGGTAACCTTATCAATTTCCTGTTCTGGGTGGTTATTTCCTGATATAAGCAAACGAGCAGCACCTATACATGTATGAGTAATCATATCAACTGCTTCTTTAGGTTCTAACCCTAGTTCTATGGCTCCTTGGGTTTGAGCACGAATAAGCCTCATCCAGAAAGCTATTCCACTGGAACAGATCACTGTTGCAGCTTGCATTTGTTCTTCAGGAACTTCTATAGAATATCCCAATTGATTAAAAATATTCTGGGCAAGGTTAATTTTTTCTTTTCCTTTTTTATTGCTACAAATGCAAGTCATGGATTGATTAACAGATATAGCGGTGTTGGGTATGGCTTGAATAATAGATAAATGATCTCCTATAATATCTTCAATTTTATGAATATTGAATCCTGCTACTACAGATATTAAGGTTTGTCCTTCTTTAAATAAATCTTTACAATCAAGTAAAATTTCTTGCATATGAGCAGGTTGAATAGCAAAAATAACTATATCGGAATTTTTTACAGCTTTCCTGTTGTCAGAAGTAAGGAACACATTATCTATAGTTTCTAATTCTTGCAGGGTTTTTATATTTCTTTTAGTTATATACAATGTTTCGGTTATTTTGCTATTAATAATTCCTTTAGCTATAGCCAATCCTAAGTTTCCGGCTCCAATTATTGCTATTTTCATATTACAGGTTTTTGGTTTTATTATATATTATATTGCATGCCTGGTGCATCATTTGGACGTTCTGAAAAATTATTTTTTAAATAAAAATTTTTTTTTCCTTTTGCACAAAAAAGTTGAATATCTGTGATTCCTTCTTTTAGAATTTCATTTGTTAAACGGTGCAAAATTTCAGTTCCTATTTTTTGTTTTTTAAAATTAGGAGAAATAATTAAGTCTACAATAAATGCATGTAATCTGCCATCAGAAATAATTCTTCCAAATCCTATAAGATTTTCATCATAATAAGCGGATAATATATACCAGCTTTTATTTATTGCTTGAAATAGTTCTTCTTTAGTTCTATTTTTATCATTCCATCCGGTAGTTTCATATAGAGAGAAAAATGAATTGATATCGGGTATTTTATTTGTGTATTTAATCTCCATATTGAGTAAATTATAATATTATGTTTTGATTTAAAAAGCCACAGGTTTTAATTGTAATCCTTCAGTTTCCTTAAATCTGAACAGTAAATTCATATTTTGTACTGCCTGTCCTGAGGCCCCTTTTGTCAAGTTGTCAATTACAGAAGTAATTAATAAAATATCTTTATGTTTTTGTATTTCCAATAAACATTTATTTGTGTTAACTACTTGTTTGAGAGCGATAGGAGTATCGGAAACCATAGTAAAAGGATGATTTTTATAATACTCTTTGTACATGCTTTTAGCTTCTTCTACTAATAAATCGGATTTTAAGTAAACACCTGCCAGAATTCCGCGGGCAAAGTCTCCACGCATAGGAAGAAAATAAAGTCCATGTGAATTATTTCCTAATTGATGAATACTTTGTGAAATTTCAGCTTCATGCTGATGAGTAAATTCTTTGTAAAAGGAAGCATTATTATTTCTCCAGGTGAAATGTGTAGTAGCAGAGAGTGATTGCCCAGCTCCTGTGGAACCAGTTACAGCATGAATATGAATATCATGATTTAGTTGATCTTTTTGTGCCAAAGGAAGTAAAGCAAGTTGTATAGCAGTGGCAAAGCATCCTGGATTTGCGATATTTTTAGCGGATTTTATTTTTTCTCTTTGTAACTCGGGTAATCCGTATACAAAATTTCTTTTTTGAAAAGTATGATGAGGGTGCAGTCGGAAATCATTGCTTAGATCAATAATTTTTGTATTTTCTGAGTAAAGATTATTTTCTAAAAATTCTCTGGATTTACCATGACCTAAACATAGAAAAACAACATCTGAATTCGGATCTGTTTTGTCTGTGAAAACTAAATCGGTTTCTCCCAGAAGATCATCATGTACTTTGATAACAGGGTTCCCTGCATTGGAAGTGCTGAATACAGAGGTTATTTTTACTTGAGAATGATGTATAAGAATCCGTAATAATTCTCCGGCCGTATAACCAGCCCCTCCAACAATACTTACTTTTATTTTACTCATTTTTTTCTATATCCTTTAGTTATTATCTTCAAAACTATGATAGATTTTCAACTGGTTTCCAAATATTTTTATGAATCCTCTGGCATCTCTGCTATCCCAGGCTTCATTTTCTTCTCCATAAGTAGCTACCTTAGATTGCATCATATCATAAGGAGATTCTATTCCTATCAGATGAAAATGATAAGGGTTGAGTTGTATTTTCACTTTTCCGCTTACATGTTTTTGAGAAGATTCCAAGAAGGCTTCTATATCCCTCATCACCGGGTCTAAATATTGAGCTTCATGTAGTAAAGTCCCATACCAGTTTGCTAAAGAATCTTTATGTAATAACTGCCAACGGGAAAGGGTATGTTTTTCCAATAAGTGATGCGCTTTAATTATTATCATAGGAGCAGGAGCTTCAAAACCAACACGGCCTTTAATGCCTAAAATGGTATCTCCTACATGAATATCTCTTCCAATAGCATATTTTCCTCCGATTTCATTAAGTTTTTGAATTAATTGGACAGAATTCATTTTTTCTCCATTCAATCCGACAGGTTCACCTTTTAAAAATTCAATTTCAATTGCGGAGGGAGTTGTTTCGGAAATTTGTGTGGGATAGGCTTCTTCGGGTAAACCCAAGTCGGAAGAAAGAGTTTCCACCCCTCCGACAGAAGTTCCCCAGATGCCCTTGTTAATAGAATATTTTGCTTTTTCCCAATTCATGTCTACTCCATTTTTTTGTAGATAATCAACTTCTTGTTGTCGAGATAATTTTTCATCTCTAATAGGAGTGATAATCTCAGAATTAGGTGAAATTACAGCGAAAGCTACATCGAAACGTATCTGGTCATTGCCTGCTCCGGTACTTCCATGAACTATATAGGGAGCATTTACGGATTTTGCATATTCTGCAATTGCTATAGACTGAAACATCCTTTCGGCACTAACAGATAAAGGATAGGTATTATTTTTTAATATATTACCATAGATTAAGAAACGTAGGCAATTTTTATAATATAGTTCTGTAATATCTAGAGTTTTGTGTTTTGAAGAGCCCAATTCATAGGCTCTGTTTTCAATTTGTGCAAGTTCTTCAGGAGTGAAACCACCTGAATTAACAATAACTGTATGAACTTTATATCCTTCTTTTGTTAAACGAACTAAACAATAGGAAGTATCTAATCCTCCACTATAAGCTAAAACGGCTGTTTTCATGGGTTTTATTTATTATCTTTATGAATGATTTCATTTTCTTTTTTATGTGGGGATAATAAAAAAGCTTGTTTTATTTTTTTCAACCGGGAAAGGACTTTTTTATCAAAAGTATATTTTTCTTCTTTTGAATTTTTTTGGGCTTTAGGATCAAAAAGCATTCCAGTACAAAGACACATTTTATTTTGTTTACTTTGTAATATTCCAAAATTAGTACAAGTTTTACATCCATTCCAAAAATCAGGATCGTCAGTCAATTCAGAAAAAGGAACAGGTTTATATCCTAATTCAGAATTGATTTTCATAACAGCTAATCCAGTGGTAATACCAAATATTTTAGCATTAGGAAATTTTTTTCTTGTATATTCAAACACAAATTTTTTAATTTTCTTTGCAAGGCCTAAGCTTCTATAATCTGGATGTACAATTAACCCGGAATGAACTACAAATTCCCCATTCTGCCATTTTTCGATATAACAAAATCCTGCGAATTTTTCACCATCGGTGGCTATAATCGCTTGTTTTTGATCCATTTTTTTCTGTATGTATTCAGGAGTTCTTTTGGCTATTCCAGTTCCTCTTACAATTGCAGACTGATATATGGTTTCGCAGATTTGTTCGGCGTATTTATAATGTCTTTGATCGGCAACAACAATGTTAATATTCATTCTTTTAACAATAAATTTAAAGTGAAATTTAAAAAATAGTTAAAGGTAAATTACTATTTATAGCAAAGGTAGCGGCTCTGAAAGATCAAAGCCTAACCTGCCTACAGAATTTTTCTGAGAAGGAAAGGGAATAAAAATTATTTGCAATTTTAATTAGAATATTGCTTGCAGATAATTTTAAAATTTTAAAATTTAATTTCAATTAATCGATATTTTTAAAATAGCAAAGTTAATAACTTTATCTGACACAAATGTATAATATATTTTATTATAAAAAAAAATAATTTTTATGAAATGAGTAAGGCTGAATTTTTTTGAAGAAAGTTAATCATCCATATCTAAATATAATAAAATATTTATATTTGTTATAATAAAAATAAGATTTAAAATAATATGAGTACAAAGGTAACTTTTTACATAGCTCGACATGGAAAAACGATTTTAAATACATTAGGAAAAGTTCAGGGGTGGAGTGATTCTCCTTTAACTCATGAAGGAGCTAAGGTTGCAAAATATTTAGGAGCAGGTTTATCTGATATTCAATTTTCTTCTGCCTATTGTAGTGACTTACGTAGAACACATGAAACTATTAATATTATTTTGGAACATCATGGACAAAAAAGTGTGAAGGTTGTAGAAAAAACTGAATTTAGAGAGGTATGTTTTGGAAGTTACGAGTCTGACCCTACTAATAATATGTGGAAAGATGCTGCTTTATATTTACAATATAAGAGTAGTAAAGATTTATTACGTGATGTTTTTGATGTGAAAAAAAATATTACTTATGAACAGGTGGCAAATGTTATAAAAAAATTGGATGAATTAGGTATGGCAGAAGGGTTTGATGAGGTGGAAAAAAGAACGCAAAAAGCCCTGTTAGAAATTGCAAAAAAAGAAAGTAAGGGAAATGAAGAAAAAAATGTTCTTATTGTAGCTCATGGTATGTGCATAAAATTTATGTTACAAAATTTAGGAGGAAGAGATTTAGTTACAGATGATTTAGGTAATGCTTCTGTTTGTAAGGTTGTTTTTAAAGATGGTAAGTTTAAGGTTGAATCCATGGGAGATATGAGTTATGTTGAAAAAGGAAAGAAATTGATAAAAATGAAATAGAAATTTTAAATAATAAGCATATTAGTTGATTGTAATAATATGTTAATAAAGGATGATCTTTAAAAAAATTTATAAAATCGGATATAGGTTTAAAATGATCAGAGAACAAAGGGTAGGACTTTTGTTTTTATTAGCCTTTATTATAGGAACAGAAATTTATATTCATAGAGATTCTTTATTTTCCGGAAAGGTAGAAAAGGAATCTTTACCTTTAAATATACAGAATATTATAAATTCTGAAAATCAAACAGATTCAAAGCCTATTCTTACAACTTACTTTAATCCGAATGCTTATTCAGAAGCAGATTGGCAACATATAGGTTTCTCTAAGAAACAGGCATCCATCATTATCAAATATAAAAATTTAGTAGGGGGACACTTTGTTTCTAAAGAGCAACTTAAACAGTGCTTCGTAATTTCTGAGGAGAAATATTATGAATTAGCTCCCTTTATTCAGTTACCTGAAAAAATAACTGGGAATAAAACTGATCATCCAACTTTTACTCAATATACTTTAAAAAAATTTAATCCCAATAGTTTTATTCTTACGGATTGGAAAAATATTGGTTTTACACAAAAACAAGCTGAGGTTATCATAAAATATAAAGAACTTATAGGAGGAAAATTTATCTCTAAAGATCAATTAAAGAAATGTTTTGTGATTTCTGAAAGTAAATATAAAGAATTAGCCCCTTTTATTGAGCTTCCTGAAAATATCAATCAAAATAATCAAACATATACGAATACAACATATACACTTAGTCAATTTAATCCTAATCAATTCAGTTCTTTAGATTGGCAAAAGATAGGTTTTACACAAAAACAGGCTGAAAGTATTTTAAAATATAAAAATAGTATAGGGGGAATTTTTATTTCTAGAGATCAAATAAAAAAATGTTATATCATTTCAGAAGAAAAATACAAAGAATTAGCTCCTTTTATTCAGTTACCTGAAAAAATTAATAAAAATGAACAAGAAAAATTTTCAATAGATGATAAAACAATTAAATATACTTTGAGCAAATTCAATCCTAATCTTTATTCTTCTGCTGATTGGCAAAAAATTGGTTTTTCTCAGAAACAGGCAGAGGTAATAATTAAATATAAAAATAAATTAGGAGGAAGGTTTACATCTAAACAACAGATAAAGCAATGTTTTGTAATATCAGAAAATAAATTTAATGAAATAGAACCTTACATACAGTTTTAACTTTCGCTCTTTAACCGTATGTATATTTTTAATTATAAATATAAAAATAGTCATTTAGTTAAATGCCTTCGGTTTATAAGAAATTATTGTTACTGAAATTTAATTATACTTGTATCTTTAAAATAAAGTAAATAAAGATTATTATTAATAGATAGTAGTTTTTATTATTATATGAACTAAATAAAAATTACCTACTAAATAGGAATAAAAAAACTCTGCTTTTTCTAGCAGAGTCTAAATAAATTGGTTTTATTTTTATTAAAGTAGAGTTTCTTTAATGATTTCTATTCCATAACCACTATTTAATGTAATGGTTTTCCCTGGAGTAGAAGAAAGTATATTAATTTTTTTAATTCCTAAATTTTTAATGATTTGAGCCCCAATCCCTAAATTTCTTTGATCGGAATTAATAAATAATTTATTGTTTTTTCCTGAAATATAATCTTTTATTTCAGATAAGTGATTTTCAATTATTTTATCTTTATTTGGGTTATTAATAAATATAGCAGCTCCTTTTCCTTCCTTATTTATTTGTTGCATGGTTTTACTTAAAGTGTTTTCTTCTCCTAGAGCCAAGTTTTTAAATAAATCAGTATAAGTATTCAAAGCCTGAACTCTTACTGGTACTGTTTCACCCTCATTAAACACACCTTTTATTAAAGCAAAATGTATCTGATCGTTTGTTTTATCTTTATAAGATACTAACCTAAGTTTTCCATAATGAGTTTCTAATAAGGAATCATCAATTTTTTCAATTAAGGTATCATTTTTTAGACGATAAGCAATGAGATCTTCAATGGTAATTATCTTTAAATTAAATTTTTCTGCTACTTTTGCTAATTCTGGTAAACGCGCCATACTACCGTCTTCATTCATAATTTCTATAAGAACTCCTGTAGAAGGCAAGCCGGCTAAATTTAATAAATCTACTGCTGCTTCAGTATGTCCGTCTCGTTTTAAAACTCCTCCTTTTTTTGCAATTAAAGGAAATATATGTCCAGGGCGTGCAAAATCTTTAGGTAACATATTTTCATCAGCTAATGCTTGTATAGTTTTAGCACGATCTGAAGCAGATATACCGGTAGTTACCCCATGCCCCAGTAAATCTACAGAAACCGTAAAGGCTGTTTTTTTTGGATCAGTATTTTTTTCAACCATAAAATTCAAATCCAATTTTTCAGCTCTTTCATAAGTAAGAGGTACACATACAAGTCCTCTGCCATATTGGGTAATAAAATTTATGGTTTCGGCTGTCATGGTAGAGGCTGCTGCTATAAAATCCCCTTCATTTTCTCTATTTTCGTCATCTACTACAATAATGACTTTTCCTTGTTTTAAATCTTCTAAAGCTTCAGGTATAGTATTTATTTTTACATCTGTTGTAATCATTGGTATCTACTATGTTCTATATTTTTTTTCTTTTTAAATTTACTGAAAAATTTTTTTACAGGACCTAAATATTTGTCTATATCAAACAATTCCGAATCTCGCATGGATTTAATTGTTAAAAAAATTCCTAATGGTAAAAAAATAACGTTGGGTAACCAAGAAGCCCAATAAGCATTCAAAATTTGATTTTTTGCAAGGTTTTCCATATATAATCCGGAAACATAAAAAATAATGAAAATTATAACGGCTACTACTACAGGCATTCCTACTCCGCCTTTTCTTATAATTGACCCTAACGGGGCCCCAATAAGAAAAAAAACAATGCAGGTAATGGAATAAGAGACTATATTTTTATGTTGCCAGATAATCATTTTTGAGACAAATTTTCCTGTTGATTTTATTTCAGAAGACCTAGAACCCAAATCATCTTTATCTATTTTAATCTGATTAATCGCTGAGCGAACAAGTTGGAATTTGGTGTCGTCATTTAATTTATTCCAGTCAAAAGGTAATTTTTTATGAAATTTTTTATAGTCAATTGAATCCATTGGGTAGGTATCACCAAATAAAATTAGAACACTGTTTCTTGATAGATCTTTATAGTAAACCACATTAGATTTTTTAATGGAATCTATATATTTATTTAGTTCCGAAAATGATTTATATCTAAAGTTATCACCTCCGGATTCTTTATCTAAAGATTTTTTAATTAATTCAGAAATATCAAAATACTGAGTTAAAGTATCAAATTTTACTTGAGTAGCTCCCTGTCTTTGTAATTCTTCTCTATTTTTTCCATTTATATTATTTTGATAAAGGTACCCATTGTATAATTCTAATTTTAAATAATAATTATCTTTAGAAACAATACTTCCTTTTTCTGCAATAATAGTTAGTTGATCTTCAATAGGAGAGGCATTTTTATGAATAAATACTTTTTCCCATTCACTATCATTTTTTCCTCTTTTTTTTCCAATTTTAATGCTATAAGGATTCATTTCCTTAATAAATCTTCCTTCTTCAAAATTTAGAGCAGGCCGTGTCTGAGCAATATTTATTAACATATTTCTTGCTCGCCTTTGATTATCCGGAAGGGTAGTATTGCAAAAATAAAATAACCCAATTGACATTATGACAACAAAACCGAAAAGAGGAAACATGATTCTAGGTAAAGATATTCCTGCAGATTTCATAGCTGCTAATTCGTATCTTTCTCCAAAACCTCCAAATGCCATAATAGATGAGAGGAGTATAGTTAAAGGAAGTACTAAACGTATAACATCTAATCCTAAATAATATAATAATTTAGTAATGTCCCATATATTTAAACCTTTTCCCAAAAATTTATCCATTTGAGTAAAGGCAAATTGAATGACAAAAATGAACATTAAAACACTAAAGATAAAAAGGAAAGGACCAAAAAAAGTGCGTATAATATACCAATCAAGTTTCTTTATCATTATCTTTTATAACTCTGTGAGTGTGTAATCTTTGTAATTATTTTTATCAAAGGTAAGTAAAGATTTATTAACAATTAAGTTTTCTTTAAAATCTATAATAGTTAATATAAGGGAACTTCCGTCTTTATAATTTTCAGTAACTTTTATTAAATTATTATTAGAGATTGCTAGGATAATAGATTTTGATTGCTTATTGTTAGTAGGAACTAACTTAATAATAGAACATTTTTTATTATTAATTGTAGAAGTTCCTTCTAAAGAAATGTCGAAATTTTTTTTGTAAAGATTTAAAATATTTGTAGGAGATAGACTTTCTCCATCTTCTTTATTAGAAGAAGTAATTTCCTTATCCTCTTTAGAAATGGTATATATTTTATTGCCATCGAATATTTGAGTAGTAGTAGGTAATATTAAATGATATTTAACACCTGCTGCATAAACTTGTCCTGTTTCTGTGATGCTTTTTTGTTTAGGAACAACATATAAATAATTAAATTTTATGTAAAATGTGGAATTTTTACTTAATCTTTCACTAACATTATCCAATAATTTTTTAGCATTAGCATCTATTTTTTGTGACCATGCTATTAATGAGAAGCTTATAAATATAAATACAAATAATTTTTTCATAATTTATTTTTTACTTTTATAAATTTTCCAATAACTGTTCCAAAGTATTTAAATCTGTTATTAAAACTTTTCTTGCTTTACTACCTTCAAAAGGTCCTACAATGCCTGCGGCTTCAAGTTGATCCATAATTCTTCCGGCTCTGTTGTAACCCAAAGACATTTTTCTTTGAATCAGAGAAGTGGAACCTTGTTGTGCGGAAACTATGACCCGGGCAGCATCATTGAATAATTCATCTTTTTTAGAATCAAGGGCTTCACCTCCATTGCCGGATGTATTTTCTCCATAAAATTCAGGTAATAAATAAGCATCGGTATATCCTTGTTGGCTTCCTATGTATTCTGTTATTTTGTCTACTTCCGGAGTATCTACAAAAGCACATTGCATACGTATAAGTTCATTTCCGGTTGTAAATAACATATCTCCTTTACCTATCAATTGATCTGCTCCATTACCGTCCAAAATAGTTCGGGAATCTATTTTAGAGGTAACTCTAAAAGCAACTCTTGCAGGGAAATTAGCTTTGATCATACCTGTAATAACATTTACAGAAGGTCTTTGAGTTGCAATAATTAAATGAATTCCAATAGCTCGTGCTAATTGTGCTAAACGTGCAATCGGAAGTTCCACTTCTTTTCCTGCCGTCATAATTAAATCTGCAAACTCATCTATAACTAAAACAATATATGGGAGAAAACGATGACCTTTTTCAGGATTGAGTTTTCGTTCTTTAAATTTTTGATTGTATTCTTTAATTGTTCTTACATAAGCTGATTGTAACAATTTGTAACGATTATCCATTTCTACACAAAGGGAATTGAGTGTATTTATTACCTTGGTAGTATCTGTTATGATAGCTTCTTCAGAATCCGGAAGTTTAGCAAGAAAATGACGTTCGATTTTGTTATATAAAGTAAGTTCAACTTTTTTTGGGTCTACAAAAACAAATTTTAATTCACTAGGATGTTTTTTATAAAGTAAAGAAGTAACTATAGCGTTTAATCCAACTGATTTTCCTTGTCCAGTTGCCCCTGCCATTAATAAGTGAGGCATCTTAGCCAGGTCAGTGACAAAAGTTTCATTTGAAATAGTTTTACCAAATACAATAGGAAGCTCCATTTCTGTTTTCTGAAACTTTTGAGAGGCAATAACCGTTCTCATAGAAACCATCGTAGGGTTACTGTTGGGAACTTCAATACCAATAGTTCCTTTTCCAGGAATAGGCGCAATTATTCGGATACCTAGGGCAGCTAAACTTAAAGCTATATCATCTTCCAGATTTTTTATTTTAGAAATTCTAACTCCTGCTTCCGGAACAATTTCGTATAAAGTGACTGTAGGTCCTATAGTTGCTTTTATGCTAGAGATTCCAATTCCATAATTTGCTAGGGTTGTAACAATTTTATTTTTATTTTCTTCTAACTCCTCATTATTTATTGTTATAGGTTCTATGGAATTATATGCTTTCAATAGGTCTAGTGTAGGGTATTTATATCTAGCTAATTCTAATTTAGGGTCATAAGGTCCAAATTCTGTTACTATTTTTTCACTGATATTTTCCTCCTCATTTATATTTTCTGTTGGAGTTTCTTCAATAGTCAAACTAACTTCATCTATTATTTCTTCATCAGCAGGTATATCGATCTCAAATTCTGTAGGAGATTGTATTGCCTCTACAGGTTTACTTTCCATAACTTTAGGCTCTAAGCTAGAAATTATAGGTATTTCTTCTATATTTTTTGGGAGAGAATCTTTTACGGATTTAGATATTTGAGTTTCAGATTTTATTGTTTTAGGATCTTCAATTTTTTCGTAGATTATTTCTTCTTCAAAAGGTTCTTTTTCCTCCTCTTTCTCAGATACAGATATTTCTTTTTTTTGTTTTAGAGTATTAAATTTTGTTGATACAGCATCTACACTCAAATTAAACTCTAAGATAAAATAAATAGCTAAGGTCAAAAATAATAATATAGCCGTTCCTACAGTCCCTAGTAAAGTCTTTAAATAATCGTATACTTCAAACCCTATTAAACCGGAAAGCAGCCATTGGGTTCCAAAAATCATAGCTAGAAAAATAGGAATCCATATTATAAAAAAAATTCCATGAGATAAAAGTTTCCAGATTTTAAGAATTTCTTTTCCGAATAAAATTTTAATTGAAAGAATGAAAAGAAAGAATGGGATAAAAAAAGCAATAATTCCAATTCCATTAAAAATAAAGATTTCTCCTAAGTTAGCACCTATTTTTCCAACTAAATTTTCAGCCGTTATGTTTTTATTAAAAAAAGAGGTGAGTTGACTTTGATCATCTTTCCATGAAAAATAAAAAGAGATAAAAGAAATAAGTAATATAATAGAAGAAACCAATAGCAGCAACCCTAAGATTGTTTTTATAAGAGATTTTTTTCGCTTTATTTCTTCATCATTAGAATTATTTTTCATCCTATACTGATAATTTTATTCTATACAAAAATACAATTTCTTTGGGTAATTGAAATTGTAAATACTTTTTGTAGATAAAAAGTATTGTATAAATAAAAGGTTAAATAACAGATGTTATTTAACCTTTTATTTACTATAATTAATACTTCTGATATTATCTTCTATTACCTAAAAATCTTAGTAAAAATAAAAATAAGTTAATAAAATCAAGATATAAAGACAATGCTCCTAAAATAGAAGCTTTAATAAAGTTGTCCTGATCTGAATTTCCTACTTCTGTCCCGATTGCTTTAATTTTTTGAGTGTCATAAGCAATTAAACCTACAAAAACCAATACTCCAACTATAGAAACGATTAAATCTAACATAGCATTTTTTAAAAATAAATTCACTACTATGGACAGAATAATACCGATTAAAGCCATGAACAAAACTTTGCCTAGTTTTGTAAGATCGGTTTTAGTAAAATATCCATAAGCACTCATAATAGCGAAAGTTCCAGCAGTAATAAAAAAAGTAGTTGCTAATGAACTCGTAGTATAAGCAAAGAAAATCATTGAGAGGGTCATTCCGTTTATAAAAGAGTAAAATAGAAATACGGCAGTAGCTAAACCAGCGGTCATTTTCTGAATAGCAGCACTTAATGAAATTACCAATAATAACTCACCGATAATAAGTGCATAAAACAAAAATGTAGGACCAGTTTCAGCAAACATAAGTTTAAGAATTCCTGTAGATGCAGAAGTAAAATAGGCAGTAAAACCGGTAACTAATAAAGCTAAACTCATCCACATATATACTTTTGATATAAAAGTAGCCTGCTCTTTAACCCTCGTTTCTTGTCCTTATTATGTTTTCTTATTCTTGATATTCCATTTTTTATAATTTTAATTTTTTCAAAGCTATTAAATGATTTTAGTAAAGGCAAAATTTGTACCTTAATTTTTTTGTATTATTCTTCTTTTTATAATATCAGGAAAACATACAATAATAAATTTTTGTATATATATTTGTATAAATTACTAAAAAAAGACATTATGATTAAAAAAATTTTAATATTAGGGCTAAGTAGTATTCTTTTAGCAGGCTCTATGATTAACTGTAATCAAAAAAAAACAGATGAAAAATTTGTTAAGATAGCAGAGCAAACCAATGCTCATTTACCTATGACCATAAGTCCAGGGATTTCTTTGGAAAAAGCTGAAGCTGTTTCGAATAAAGAATTTAAGTTTTATTATAAATTAAGTGATAAGCCCAATATCTCTGCAGAAGAATTTGTAAAAAATGCTAAACCTCGGGTTATAGAAGCATTAAAAGCAGCAAATTCACCAGATATAAAATTATTTTCTGAAAATAAAATGACTTTGGTATATATTTACAATACAAATGAGGGAAAATTTGCAGAAATAAGGTTAAGTCCGGAAGAATATGTAAAAAAATAAATTTTGTTTTTATAAAAGAGCTCTTAATAAAATTAAGAGCTCTTTTATAATCTTACCATTTAGATATTTTATTTATTCTTGTTTGGTGTCTTCCTCCATCAAATTCAGTGGAAAGAAAAGTATCAATAATTTCTTGAGCCAGTTCTTTGGCAATAAAACGAGCAGGAATGGCTACTATGTTAGAGTTATTATGTTGGCGAGTTAAACGGGCAATATCTGTTTGCCAGCATAGTGCACAACGAATACCTGCGTGTTTATTAGCAGTTATAGAAACCCCTTCACCACTGCCACAAAAAATAATTCCAAAATCAAATTCTTTATTTTCTACAGCTATAGATAATGGGTGTATATAATCAGGATAATCACAACTTTCAGAAGAATAAGTTCCGAAATCATGTATTTGATGTCCTTTTTCTGAGAGGTATTTAAAAATATAATTTTTATATTCAAATCCTGCATGGTCTGCGGCTAATGCTATTTTCATATTATTTGGGTTTAGATTTTTAATTCAAGATTTTTTATACGTTGTAAACTTTCTTTTTTTCCTAATATTTCCATTATTATTGGGATATCAGGACCTTTAAGTTCTCCTACTAACGCTAGGCGTAAAGGTTGCATAACTTTACCAAAGCCCAAACCTGATTTTTCTACATAATCATGTATATAATTATGCAGTTCTCTTTCAGAGAACGAAACGGATTGTAAGCCTGTGTATAATTGAGAAAGTATAGTAGCAGTTTCACCTTTTATAACTTTTTTATAATTTTTTTCTTCGTAAGAAGAGGGTGCAATCCAGAAAAAAGAACCGATTTTCCATATTTCCTGTATAAAATTTACTCTTTCTTTTAATAATTCTATAATACGAAGATCTTTTGTATTATAAGGCTCTATACCTTTTTCCTTTAATATTTTTTGGAAATGAGGAAGAAGCATAGAAGCATTGGATTGTACTATATATTCATGATTGAACCATTTTGCCTTTTCCGGATTAAATCGGGCTCCTGATTTATGGACTTTTTCTAAATCAAATTCCTGGACTAGTTCTTTCATAGATAAAATTTCTTTATCATTAGTCGGAGACCATCCTAGTAGAGCTAACATGTTTATAAAGGCTTCAGGTAAATACCCTTCTTCTCGATATCCGATAGAAGAAGTTCCATCATTTTCATTTATCCAGGCAAGGGGAAATACAGGGAATCCGGATTTATCTCCGTCCCGTTTACTTAATTTTCCTTTTCCTTCGGGTTTTAATATTAATGGGAGATGAGCAAATTTAGGGGCATTCCAACCAAAGGCTTCATATAATAAGACGTGAAGGGCAAGTGAGGGTAACCATTCTTCTCCGCGTATGACATGAGTAATTTCCATAGTATGGTCATCTACAATATTAGCCAAATGATAGGTAGGCATTCCATCCGTTTTTACTAATACTTTATCATCTAATGTGGAAGTATCAATTGAAAAATTACCCCGGATAATATCTGATAGAACTAGAGTGCGGTGTGGAGGTATTTTGAAACGGATTACATAAGGAACCCCAGAATTTATTTTTTGCTGTACTATTTCATTACTTAAATTTAAACTATTATTTAAATTATTTCGTATTTCAAAATTATAAGAAAATACTTTTCCTTGAGCTTCATAATCAGTGCGTAATTTTTCTAACTCTTCAGGAGTATCAAAAGCTATATAAGCATAGTCTGTTTTAAGTAAATCTGCAATATATTGTTTGTAAATATCTTTTCTTTGCGATTGTTTATAAGGAGCAAAAGGTCCACCTTTTTCAGGACTTTCATCTGGTTCTAATCCACACCATTTCAGGGCTTCATTAATATATTCTTCAGCACCTTTTACAAAACGGTTTTGGTCTGTATCTTCTATTCTTAAAATAAATTTTCCATTATTTTTTTTTGCAAAAAGATAATTATATAATGCGGTTCTTACACCGCCTATATGTAAATATCCGGTAGGACTAGGAGCAAAACGTACTCTGATTTCTGACATTTGTAATGTTTTTCTATGCAAAAATAACAAAGAAAAAGAACTTTTTCGGAAAATATTATACGATTTGTCAAGAAAAAATAATGGAAAATTTATTTTACATTATATTCTTTTAAATTATCATTTCATATAGTGAAAAAAATACTTAAAAAAAACAGATTTAAAAACTCAAAAGAAATGGAACCGCTATTTTATCTAAATAAAGCTCTGTGTGGGGTAATGGTTGTAAATGTAATTTAGGGATACTATGGAAATCTTACAATTTAGGATAAGGCATTCAGATGCAGGTTATTTGCCTACTAATTTTCACACTTTTTTTTATTTAAAAATCATGAGAAGAAAATTTCCCTAAAATTAAATAAAGTGATTTAAAGAGTGAAGATTTTTCCTATGGAAATGTATTTAAATATAGAAAAAGTTTGAAATAGATGATATGTGACATGTAATGCCTAATTATGGAATGATGAATATATATATGAATCAATAATAAATAGATAAAAAATAGAGGGTAATTACTAATTATTACCTCTATTTTTTATCATTTTAGAAAATTATTAATTGTTTTCAGGTCTTAGCTCTCTAACTACTGTTCCGGTTCTCCACATTTCACTTTCACGAAGAGCTTTTAATTCTTCGTTTAGTTTTTCACGGTAATCCGGTTTGGAGTTGGTGTCAATGGATCGTTGTGCTTCATTTCCAGAAGCAACTTCAGCATATAATTTTGCAAATACGGGTTTGGTAGCGTCATGAAAAGGCCCCATCCAATCAAGGGCTCCTCTTTGTGCAGTAGTAGAGCAGTTGGCATACATCCAGTCCATTCCTTTTTCTGCAAATAAAGGCATTAAAGATTGAGTAAGTTCTTCTACAGTTTCATTGAACGCTTCGGAAGGGGTATGACCGTTTTCGCGTAATACCTCATACTGAGCTAATAAAATTCCCTGAATAGCTCCCATTAAAGTACCTCTTTCTCCAGTAAGATCAGAATATACTTCGCGTTTAAAGTCTGTTTCAAATAAATATCCAGATCCAACCCCTATTCCTAAAGCAATTGTTCTTTCTTTAGCTTTTCCGGTAGCATCTTGGTAAATAGCATAGCTTGAGTTAATTCCCCTTCCTTCTAAAAACATACGTCTCAGGCTGGTTCCGGAACCTTTAGGGGCTACTAGAATCACATCTACATCAGAAGGAGGAACTATTCCGGTTCTATCATTAAAAGTAATTCCGAAACCATGGGAAAAATATAGAGCTTTTCCTGCAGTTAAATGCGGTTTTAACTTGGGCCAAACTTGAATTTGCGCAGCATCAGATAAAAGGTATTGAATAATAGTACCTTTGGCCGCTGCTTCTTCAATTTCAAATAAGGTTTCTCCGGGTACCCAACCGTCAGCAACAGCTTTATCCCAGGTTTTACTAGCTTTTCTTTGTCCTACAATTACATTAAATCCGTTATCACGTAAGTTTAATGCCTGTCCCGGACCTTGTACTCCATATCCGATTACGGCAATTGTTTCGTTTTTTAATATTTCTCTTGCTTTTTCTAAAGGATATTCTTCACGAGTAACAACATTTTCTGTTACTCCTCCAAAATTCATTTTTGCCATGATATTTTTTATTTAATTATTTTTAATTTTTGATTCTTTTGCTTTAAGTTCTGACAGCATATCACTCAATCGTTCAATTTTTGAAGTGTTTATTGCAATTCTACCGGAACGAATAAATTGTAATACTTGGATGGTTTTACTTAATTCTATAAAAAGAGCTTGCGTATCAGAATAGTGTCCGGTTTTTTGAATGACTACACATACTTCATTTATTTCAAGGATTTGAGCATTGTATTTTCTAATTAAATTTTCAACGGAACCTATTTTTAAAAATTCAGGTGTTGAAAGTTTGTATAAGGCAATTTCCTGATATATCAGCTCATCATCTGTATTGTAATAGGATTTTAATACATCTACACTTTTATCAATTTGCTTTACTACTTTTTCAATGGTTTCTTTATTACACTTAACAGTTATGGTAAATTTGTGAATTCCTTCTATTGCTGATGGTGATACGGATAAAGTTTCAATGTTTAGAAACCTTCGAGTAAAAACACTTGTTATTTGCCCTAAAAGTCCTACGGTATTTTCAGAGAAAATAGTTACCGTATATACGGTTTTATTGGTTGTTTTTTCCATGAATATTTTGTTGTTTCCCAAGATTTATTTCTAAAAATTGGTTTTATTAATTAATGAAATTATACTTTTTTAGATTCCCCTAATAATATATTAGTAACACAGGTTCCGGCAGGAACCATAGGGTAAACCATTCCTTGTAATTCAACCTGTACATCTAATAAATAAGGTCCTTTGTGAGTAATCATTTCTTTTATAGCCTCATCTAATTCTTCTCGCTTTTTAATTGTACGAGAGTTTATTTTGTAGGCTTTAGCAATCGCTGCAAAATCAGGATTGGTCATAATAGTTTCTGAGTATCTTTCATCGAAAAATAATTCCTGCCATTGACGAACCATACCTAAAAAATGATTATTTAAAATAATTATTTTTACGTTTATATTGTATTGCATAATGGTGCCTAGTTCTTGTAATGTCATCTGAAATCCTCCATCTCCCGAGAATAAACATACAGTTCTTTCAGGGTTACCAATTTTAGCTCCTATAGCTGCTGGTAATCCAAACCCCATAGTGCCTAACCCACCGGAAGTTATGACACTTCGGGTTTTTTTGTATTTAAAGTAACGTACACCCATCATTTGATGCTGCCCTACATCAGTTACAAGAATTCCATCATTATGTGTTGCTTCAGAAACTTTTTGTACTACTTCACCCATTTTTATTCCTCCCGAATCAGGATATACTTCATCTTTGATAACAGCTTCAAATTCTTCTTTCTGGTAATTTTTAAAACTATTCCTCCACTCTGTATGCTTATTTTCACTAACTAGTTTAGATACCTCGCATAAAGTTTTTTTAGCATCTCCTAATACCTTTACTGTAGTTTTGACATTCTTATCTATTTCAGATGGGTCTATATCAAAATGAATAATTTTAGCTTGTTTGGCATAGGTGTTTAAGTCCCCGGTTACCCGATCGTCAAAACGCATTCCTATGGCTATTAATAAATCACACTCATTAGTTTTCATATTTGGAGCTACATTTCCATGCATTCCTAAGAGGCCTACATTTAATGGATGTTCTGAAGGTAAGGCAGATAATCCTAGCATTGTAGAAGCTCCGGGTATATCTGCTTTTTCTAACAAAATTTTTAATTCTTCTTCTGCATTACCTAGTATAACCCCTTGACCTATTAATGCCAATGGCCTTTTAGATTCATTAATAAGTTTTGCAGCCTTTTGTATGTCCTCTTTATTTAGGTCAGGATTAGGTTGATAACTTCTTATAAAATTCATTTTCTGATAAGAAAATTCTAATAAGCCTTGTTGTGCATCTTTGGTTATATCTATAACTACAGGTCCTTTACGGCCTTTATTGGCTATGTAAAAAGCTCTTGCTATAATTTTAGGAATATCCTCGGCTTTTCTTACCTGATATGCCCATTTGCTAATAGGTTTAGTGATACCCACTACGTCTGCTTCCTGAAAGGCATCACTACCTAATAATCCGGAAAATACTTGTCCAGTAAGAACTACTAATGGGGTACTGTCCATCATAGCATCGGCAATACCTGTGACTGTATTGGTTGCTCCCGGACCGGAAGTTACAAGAACTACACCCGGTTTTCCGGTTACACGAGCATAACCTTGTGCTGCATGAGCAGCAGCTTGTTCATGTCTGACTAAGTAGTGATTTATTTTATCTTTATAATCGTATAAGGCATCAAATACTGGCATAATTGCTCCGCCCGGATATCCGAAAATCGTATCTACTCCTTCGGCAATTAGTGAATGAATGAGAGCCTCGCTTCCAGAAATTTTATTGTTACTCATAACGTTCTTTTTATTCTTTTTTTATTTTATTAACCTTACCGCACCTAAGTCTGCAGAGCTTACCATACTGGCATAAGCTTTTAAAGCTTTGGATATTTTTCGTTCTCTATTGGGTTTAAATGCTTTTTCGCCTTTGGATAATTCTTGTTGTCTGCGGAATTCCAGTTCTTTTTCTGATATTTTTACATTAATGGAACGATTGGGAATGTCTATTTCTATTATATCACCATCTTCTACCAATCCTATAGCTCCACCGGCAGCAGCCTCCGGTGAAACGTGACCAATAGATAATCCGGAAGTTCCTCCGGAAAATCTACCATCTGTTATCAAAGCACATTCTTTTCCCAGGTGTCTAGATTTTATGTATGAGGTAGGATAAAGCATTTCTTGCATTCCAGGTCCGCCTTTAGGACCCTCATAGGTAATAATTACTACATCTCCGGCTTGTACTTTTCCTTCTAATATACCGACACAAGCATCATCCTGAGAATGAAAAACTTTAGCAGTTCCGGTAAATTTAAATATACTTTCATCAACACCTGCGGTTTTAACTACGCAGCCGTTTAGTGCTATATTTCCTTTTAAAATTGCTAATCCTCCATCTTTGGTATATGCATGTTCTATATCTCTTATGCAGCCTTTTGTACGATCTGTATCTAATGTTGGGTATGTATTGTTTTGTGATCCCATTATTAAATTAAATTTATTACCCGGAGCAGATTTATATAAATCTACAGCTCTGTTTTCTGGATTTTCTTTATTAATTGTATATTTTTCTATGGCTTGTTCTAGGGTAATTCCTTCTATTCTAGATACTTGGGTATCAATAAGATTTCCTTTAGCTAACTCCCCTAAAATACCTAATATACCTCCGGCTCTATTTACATCTTGTATGTGATATTTGGCTGTATTAGGAGCAACTTTGCATAGACAAGGTGTTTTTCTGGATAAAGCATCAATATCATCCATAGTAAAATCAACTCCTGCTTCATTAGCTATTGCTAAAAGGTGAAGTATTGTATTCGTTGATCCGCCCATGGCTATATCTAATGTCATAGAATTTAAAAAGGCTTGTTTAGTGGCTATGTTTAAGGGTAACACAGAATCATCCCCATCTCTGTAATATTTATAAGCATTTTCTATTATAAGTTTTGCTGCATCTTTGAATAGTTTTTTTCTATGCGAATGCGTGGCTACAATAGTTCCGTTACCCGGTAAGGCAAGTCCTATAGCTTCGTTTAGGCAGTTCATGGAGTTAGCAGTAAACATGCCAGAACAAGAGCCACAGGTGGGACAAGCCATTCTTTCAATAGCGTTTACTTCCTTATCAGAGACTGTATCGTCTGCAGATTTAATCATGGCATCAATTAAATCAAGATGCTGGTTATTATATTCTCCAGCTTCCATGGGACCTCCGGATACAAAGATTGTGGGAATGTTTAAGCGCATGGTTGCCATTAACATACCGGGGGTTATTTTATCACAATTGCTGATGCATATCATAGCATCTGCTTTATGTGCATTTACCATATATTCTACACTGTCAGCGATAAGATCTCGGGATGGTAGGGAATATAACATTCCATCATGTCCCATGGCTATTCCATCATCAATGGCTATCGTATTGAATTCAGCAGCAAAACATCCATGTTTTTCTATTTCGGATTTAACGTATTGTCCTATTTCATGTAAATGTACATGTCCTGGAACAAATTGTGTAAAAGAGTTAACTATGGCAATTAAAGGTTTTCCCATTTGTTCTTCTTTCATTCCATTAGCTCTCCATAAAGCTCTTGCTCCTGCCATTCTTCTGCCTTGTGTACTACTATGGCTTCTTAGTTGGTTTTTCATTTTTATTTTTACTGTTTGCTTTTGTGAATAAAAAACCCTTTTTCTAGAATCAGAAAAAGGGATTTATGAATATATTTTTAAACTACAATAGAAAACACACTACATTCCTTTTTCTGTTTAGGAACCAATGACCAGAATGAGAGTGACAATGTAGTTGTGTAATAGCATAAGTATTTTTTTAAATCACAATTCAAAATTAAAATAGTTTTTTGTTATATCCAAATATTTTTCAGTAAATAAATTAAATATTTATGGTTTTAAAAGATGTTTTAATGATAAAAACATAAAAAAATATTTATTATTTATATTGTATTGATTAGTTTGTTTTTTTGGAATTCTGAATAAATAAGTTAAATATTTGTTCATATGTAAATAAAAAGGGAGTTATTTGCTAAAATAATGTTGAATTGGTAATGAAAAACAAATGGTCAAATGAATAAAATTGTTAGCTTTTTTATTATTTTTGATTCAACTAATATGGTATTTATTAATAAATAAATTGCTTAAAATATTTATATTATTTTTTATTTAATATATTAATAATAGATGCGTTAAAAAAAAAGACTTCTATATCATATGTAAGAAGTCTTTTTTTATTAATATAGATACTAATAAATCAACATTAAGCATTTTTGATATAATCAACGATCCAATTTCCTACTTCTGAAGTGGAATAAGCTTTTTCTTCAAAAGCAATATCTTCTGTTACGATTTTTTGTTCCATAGAAGCATTTACTGCTTTTCTAATTAAAGCTCCTTCATCTTTAAGATTGAATGCATATTCAAACATAAGTGCAGCAGATAAGATTGTAGCTAATGGATTCGCAATATTTTTACCCGCAGCTTGTGGATAAGAACCATGAATAGGTTCGAATACTGATGTGTGTATCCCAATAGAAGCAGAAGGAAGCATACCTAAAGATCCGGTAATTACAGAGGCTTCATCAGTAAGTATATCTCCAAATAGATTTTCAGTAACTAAGACGTCAAATCTTTTAGGCCATTGAATGATCTGCATAGCAGCGTTATCTACAAACATATATTCAGTTTGAATATTAGGAAATTCTTTTTCAATTTCTTGTGCAGTTTGTCTCCATAATCGTGAAGTACAAAGAACATTAGCCTTATCAACTACAGTTAATTTTTTATTTCTTTGCCCCGCTAGTTTATAGGCTAAACGTAATATTCTTTCCACTTCTTCACGAGTGTATACGCAGGTGTCATAAGCTGTATCACCATCCTCGCTTCTTCCTTGAGGGCGGCCAAAATATAACCCTCCTGTTAATTCGCGAATACACATAAAGTCTGCTCCATCAACTAATTCAGCTCGTAACGGAGATTTGTGAATTAAAGATTTAAAAGTATTAATTGGACGAAGATTAGCATAAAGGCCTAGTTCTTTTCTCATTTTTAATAAACCTTGTTCAGGTCGAACTTTGGCTGAAGGATTATTATCGTATTTGGGATCTCCGATTGCTCCGAATAAAACTGCATTTGATTTCATACATAGTTCATGAGTTTCTTTAGGGTATGGTGATCCGGTTTTATCTATAGCAGTAGCTCCCACTAAAGCTTCTTTATATGTAAGCTCATGATTAAATTTAGTACATATAGTTTTTGTTACTTCTAAAGCTTGAGCTACAATTTCTGGACCTATTCCATCACCGGGTAATACAGCAATATTTAATTTCATTTTTTTTAATATTAATTTAATTTATATATTCTTTTTTCTCAAGAAAGTAAACACCTTCTCCTTTATCACCATTTTCCAAATCAGTTATTTGTATGCGAAAGATATCATAGAGCAGGGGATTTTTTTTGGTAGGTAGTCCTACGGATATTAAATAAGCTCCGCTTGTTTCTTGTCTATCAAAATATTCTATAACTTCTTGTTTATATTGAAGAGGTACTTCTTCGTCATTTATGGTAATTTTTATATCTATTTTATTGGGAGGGGGAGAAAGATTCATATGTGGAGTTTTATTTTTTTGATAAGTAAATGCTTTTGTTAAGCTCATAGGTCGACAAAATATAGTATATCCTTGCCCCCCTCCTTGGACATGGAATACATTAATACCGTATACTTCCATACGATGATATTTCATATTGAAGATAGTGTCTTTATCGGCAATAAAATTCCATGCCCAAAATTCTAAACGTTGATCTTTTTCCGGAAGTATAGAACCTGCGTTAGGATATTCACTCATATTAATTGCTCCCATGGAATAATAACGTCCTTTCTTTATTTTAGTTTTATAATATCCGTTTTTATCTGTTAAAGTCTCTTTTATGACCTCAAATTTTGTGTTTTGCCAAAAAATAGATACACTGTCTAATGGATTATTGTCATAGTCATTAACATAACCCTGTATAGTGACTGAATCATTATCTACTTGTGATTTTAATGGAAAGCATATTATAAATAAAATACTAATTATAAATAATTTATTTTTCATTTAATATATATATATTTATTACATACTTTCTATTAAATTCAACATTTTTTCAGTGGCTTTTATAGCTGCTTCTATCTGATCAGCATCTAATCCACGGGTTTTAAATTCATTTTCATGAAATTTCCAGGAAATTACAGTTTGAACTAATGCATCGGTTTGTCCCCCTAGAGGAATGATCACTCTATAATTAGTTAAAATCGGTTTAGTTTTATTAAGTTTATCATATATTAGGCTGATTGCCTGAAAAAAAGCATCATATTGTCCATCTCCTGAAGCTGTTTGTTCAAAAATTTTTTTGTCTATTTCCATCCTTAATGAGGCCGTAGGATGAAGCCCTTTACTTAAAACCAAAGCATAGGATAGTATTTTTACTTTTTTTTCATTTTCGTTAGAATTTAATACATCGGAAATAATAAAAGGTAAATCTTCTTGAGTAATAATTTCTTTTCTGTCTCCCAATTCTATGACCCTATTGGTAACTTTGATCATGTCTTTTTCGTCTAACTCAATTCCTAATGCTTCTATATTCTTTTTAATATTGGCTTTTCCTGATAATTTTCCCAAGGCATATTCTCTTATGCGGCCAAATCTGTCGGGATGAAGATCATTATAATAAAGATTATTTTTATTATCTCCATCTGCATGAATTCCTGCAGTTTGGGTAAAAACATTTTCTCCTATAACGGGTTGATTAGAAGATATAGTTTGTCCGGAATAAGTTTCCACTACTCTGCTGACTTTATTAAGCATTTTTTCATTTATAGTGGTTTTGATTTTCATTTGATCATGAAGAACAGCAATAACACTGGGTAGGGGAGCATTTCCTGCTCTTTCTCCCAAACCATTCATTGTAACATGAATTCCCTGAATTCCAGCTTCTACTGCAGACATTACATTAGCTACAGCCAAATCATAGTCGTTGTGAGCATGAAAATCAAAATGATTTTTAGGGTATCGGGTTAATATTTGTGTGCAAAATTCTTTAGTATTATTTGGGTTTAATATTCCTAAGGTATCGGGTAGCATGAAACGTTTTATAGGTAAGTCTTTAAGATTGTCTAACATGTAATATACATAATCGGGAGAATTAAGCATTCCGTTTGACCAATCTTCTAAATACATGTTTACAGAAATTCCTTTGGATTGCGCAAGAAATATATCATATTTAATGTCTTTTAAATGTTGTTCCGGTGTTTTTCGTAATTGTAATGTAACGTGTTTTAAAGATCCTTTTGTAAGTAAATTTATAGTTTTGCAGCCGGTATTTTCAATCCAGTTTAAAGATATTCCTTTATCTACAAAACCGAGTATTTCTAATTTATCTAGGTGTCCTGCTACTTTTGCCCATTCTGCAATCTTTTTGATTGTTAGAAATTCTCCTTCAGAAACTTTAGCTGAGGCAATTTCCAATCTATTTACCCCCATGTCTATAAGGAGACGGGTTACACTAAGTTTTTCCTGCGTTGAAAACGAAACCCCTGAAGTTTGTTCTCCATCGCGCAGGGTGGTATCCATAATTTCTAACATAATTATAGTTTAAGTTTAATTTAATTTTTATTAATGTAGTATTAATAAATTATTAATATTGAAAAATGCGATTTTTTTCATATTCTTCAATTTTATCTTTTTTAGATAATAGGTAATCTATGTCATCTAAACCATTTAAAAGACATTCTTTTTTATATGAATTAATTTCGAAACTTTCTGAATTTCCTGTTGCATTATTGGTAATGGTTTGTTTTTCCAGATTAATTGTAATAGTATTTTCAGGATTGGTATGTATACATTCAAAAAGTTCTGACAAAAAATTGGGAGTTACTACTACGGGAAGAAGTCCGTTATTTAGAGAATTATTTTTAAAAATATCTGCAAAATAGCTGGAAACTACAGCTCGAAATCCATATCCAGCTACTGCCCAGGCAGCATGTTCACGACTGGAACCACTTCCAAAATTTTTTCCGGCTACTAAAATAGTACCTTTATAAGTTGAATTGTTTAACACAAAGTCCGGTTTAGGATTTCCTTCTTTATCATATCTCCAATCCGCAAAAAGATTATTTCCAAATCCTTCTTTATCTGTAGCTTTTAGAAAACGTGCAGGTATTATTTGATCTGTATCTACGTTTTCTATAGGGAGAGGAATACAAGTTGATGTTATGGTTTGAAATTTTTCCATGTTTAATTTTTTTCTTGATTAATTAAGTTTTCTTGGGTCAGTAATTTTACCGGTGATAGCCGCTGCAGCAGCAACTAAAGGGCTGGCCAATATAGTTCTGGCACCAGGCCCTTGTCTTCCTTCAAAATTTCTATTAGTTGTGGAAACAGCATATTTTCCGGTAGGAACTTTATCATCATTCATGGCTAGGCAAGCAGAACATCCGGGTTGGCGAACTTCGAAACCGGCATCTTCCAATATTTTATAAAGTCCTTCATCTCGGAGTTGCTGTTCTACGCGATGACTTCCAGGAACTAACCAAACCGTAACATTATTTGCTTTTTTCTTTCCTTTTACAAAATTAGCAAAGGTTCTAAAATCTTCTATTCTACCATTGGTACAGCTTCCTAAGAAGACATAATCTATTGGTTTACCTTCCATTTTTTCTCCCGGATTAAATCCCATATATTCTAATGATTTTTTAAATGAAATTTTTCCGGTTTCATCTAATCCTTCCAGGGTAGGTATAGTTCCGGTTATGAAAACTCCCATTCCTGGATTAGTTCCGTAGGTAACCATAGGTTCTATTTTTGAAGCATCAAAAATATATTCTTTATCAAATTTTGCTCCTTCATCGGTTTTAAGGGTTTTCCAATACTCTACTGCCTTATCCCATTTTTCGCCTTTAGGAGAAAAATCTTTTCCTTTAAGATATTCAAAAGTAGCTTCATCAGGTGCAATTAATCCACCACGGGCTCCCATTTCTATACTTAAGTTGCAAAGAGTCATCCTTTGTTCCATGTTTAAATTACGGATAGCTTCTCCTGCATATTCTACAAAGTATCCGGTAGCTCCTCCTGTAGTCAATTGCGAAATCATGAATAAAGCTAAGTCTTTGGCTGTAACTCCGTTACTTAATTTACCATTAAAAGTAATTCTCATCGTTTTAGGTCTACTTTGAAGGATACATTGGGTCGCTAGAACCATTTCTACTTCACTGGTTCCTATTCCAAAGGCAATAGCTCCAAATGCACCATGGGTAGAAGTGTGACTATCACCACAAACAATGGTCATTCCGGGTTGAGTATATCCGTTTTCTGGTCCAATAATATGTACAACACCATTTCTTTTATTTCCAAGAGCATAAAGTGTAAGTCCAAATTCTTCTGCATTTTTAGATAATGTGTCTAATTGTTTTCTAGATATAGGATCTTTTACTGGTTGGTCTTGATTGCAGGTTGGAGTATTATGATCTGCCGTTAAGGTTGTCTGGTTGGGTCTAAATACTTTTAACTTTCTTTCTCTAAGTCCATTAAAAGCTTGAGGACTAGTAACCTCATGGCAGAAATGCCTATCTATATACAATTGGGTAGGACCATTTTGTATTGCCGTTACTGTATGGGCATCCCAAATTTTATCAAATAATGTTTTCATATTCTGTATCGGTTTGTATAAATTATGTTTTTATTTTGTTATTAACTGGTATTTTTATACTGGAAATTTGTTCATTGCATCAATAAATGACTCAACAGAGGCTACGACTATGTCTGTATTTGCAGAAAATCCGTAGTAATTTATTCCTTTATATTCGACTTGCATATGTACTTTTCCGAAATCATCACTACCTTTATTGATTGCTTGAATTAAAAATTCTTGAATATTTATTTGTCTTTTTACTATTTCTCTTACAGCTTTGATGGCAGCATCTACAGGGCCATTTCCGAATGAAGTGGCTGTGAACTTTTCTCCGGAAATATCTAAAGTTACTACTGCTACACATTTTATTCCAATGCCTGAGTTAACTTGTAGATAATCAAGTTTAATACGGTTGGATTTTCCTACTTCTTTACCTGCTAAAATTAATAAATCATCATTATTAATATCTTTTTTGGTGTCTGCCAACACTAGGAATTTCTCATAAATTTCTGATAATTTATCAGCATTTACTTTAATTCCTAGTAGGTCTAATCTGCTTTTTAAGGCATGTCTACCACTACGAGCTGTGAGAACGATAGAATTATCGTTGATTCCAACTTCTTTCGGGTCTATAATTTCGTAGGTGGAAAGATTTTTTAAAACGCCGTCTTGATGAATTCCGGAAGAGTGTGCAAATGCATTTCTACCTACTATCGCTTTATTGGGTTGTATGGGCATGTTCATTAAATTAGAAACCATTTTACTTAATGGATATATTTTTTGCGTATTTATATTGGTCTCTATGTTTAATTCTTTGTGGCTTTTTATTGCCATTACAACTTCTTCTAATGAAGTATTACCGGCTCTTTCTCCAATACCATTTATAGTTACTTCTACTTGACGGGCCCCATTTATTACACCCATAAGTGAATTAGCTGTTGCCATTCCTAAATCTTGATGGCAATGTGTAGAAAGAATAGCATTTTTCATGTCTACATGATCTATTAAATATTTGATTTTTTCTGCATATTCAGTAGGTAAGCAATACCCTGTAGTGTCCGGTATATTAACTACGGTAGCGCCGGCATTGACCACAGCCTGAACTACTTTTGCTAAATATTCATTGTCTGTTCTTCCGGCATCTTCTGCATAAAATTCAACATCTTCCACAAACTTTTTAGCATAAGTGGTTGCATCAACAGCACGTTTTATAATTTCATCCTGAGTGGAATTAAATTTATATTTAATATGGAAATCAGAAGTCCCAATTCCTGTATGTATTCTTTTTTTCTTTGCATGTTTCAAAGCTTCTGCTGCAATTTCAATATCCTTTTCTACAGCTCTTGTCAATGCACATATGGTTGGCCATGTAACAGCTTTTGATATTTCTACCACAGAATTAAAATCACCCGGACTTGAAACCGGAAATCCGGCTTCAATAACATCTACACCCAGTTCCTCCAATGCTTTGGCTATCTCTATTTTTTCAATTGTATTTAATTGACATCCTGGTACTTGCTCTCCATCTCTTAAAGTAGTATCAAAAATAAATAATTTCTCCATTTTATGATTCATTTTTTTAATATTAAAACAAAAAAGCCTTCTCAGTTAAGTGAGAAAGGCTTTTTTATATTTTGGATCATTTATAACATAAGCATTTACTCACTCTGAGATTGTCCCAGAATCAGAATAATGCTGATAATGTTAGTAAATAATGACATTGGCTATTGTATTGGTTTGTTTTTTTATTTCGATTGCTAAATTATGACATTTTTTATAAAAAACAAATAAAAAATAATAAAAATGTTTTGCCTTATCAATTTTTATAAGTACAAAAGCTGTGATTTATTGATTAAATGATATAATTTTATTTAATATAAAAATTATATAATAAAAATAGTTTTTATATTTCATGTTTTTTTAAAGATTATTCAAAAATATATTTTTATAGTATGATAAAGTTTAAAAAATCATTCATAAGATATGTATAATTTAAAAAATTCTAAGAAATGTATTATTTTATATTTGTTTTGTTAGAGAATTTGTAATTAATATATATTGGGGTAATGATTAATTAATGTTTTGTAATTTATTTTGTTATAAATAATTTAAACTATATTGTATACTTTTATTTATCGGATTACCATTAGGAGCAAGTTGGTCTCCTACACATTTTATATATACAATGCCAATAAAACATTATCAATAAAGCAATTTTTTGATTTAGGGAAAAAATTTTGTTACTGTTTTGATAGGGTAATTACTTTATTTATAATACTTGGTATTTCATCCTTATAATGTGTTACATATATTAATGCTTTATTTGCGGTGCAGAATTTTTCTATTAATTTTTTTATTTGTTGTTTATTTTCCATATCAAGACCATGTAAAGGTTCATCTAAAATAATTAAAGAAGGATCTTTTACAAATACTCTGGCTAAAAGAACCAACCGTTGTTCGCCCGTAGATATTGATAGGAAAGAAGTATTTTTCAGATTTTCTATTCCAAATATCTTCATCCATTTTAAGGCAGTGATTTTTTGATTTTCCTTGCATTTTTTATAAAGTCCAATGGTATCGAAGAATCCTGATCCAACCACATCAAGACAATTTACATTTTTATGATAATATAAATGCATTTCAGGAGATATATATCCTATGTGTTTTTTTATATCCCATATGCTTTCTCCGGTTCCTCTTTTTCGATCAAACAATGTAATATCATTAGCATAGGCTTGCGGATTGTCTGCAGCAATTAAACTTAAAAGGGTTGATTTTCCTGAGCCATTTGGACCCAGCAATGCCCATTTTTCGCCTTTCTTCACCTTCCAGGATAAATTTTTGAGAATTGTACGTGTTCCATAACATATAGTAATATCTTTTAAAAGTAAAGCATATTTAAAATCATTTTTTTCATTTTTATTAGATAGATGAGGAAGAAGAGATTCATTAATTTTAGATTGAAATAGACTTTTGTGTAAATTATAATTTAATAAAAAATCAGATTTTAAAGAATAGGGGAGTAATTTTTTGTTTTTTATGGGAAGTATATGGGTAATTATTGGTGGAATATCGTGAATATCTGAGGCAATAATGATAATTTGTAAATTATCTATCTTAGCTAAGTCTGTAAGTACTTTTTGTAAAATTTTTCTTGAACTTTTATCTAATCCTATAAATGGATTATCCAAAATTAAAATTCTGGGTTTAGTAGATAAAGAGCGGACTATTAAAAATTTACGTAATTCTCCACTAGAAAGTAAATTAATTTTTTTTTCAAGTAAATCAGTTATCTTAAATATTGAAATTAAATAATTTATCCATTCTTGATTCCTTTCTTTAAAAAGAATATTTTTTACAATAGGTATATCTTCTTCCAGCCCAATATTCCATCGTTGTTGGTAATATCCGTTTTGGAAATCAGTTAAAGAATATATATCACGAAAAGCTACAAATTTTATAAAATCTTTTATAGGTTTTTGCAAATCATTTTCATCCAAACAAATTATCACGCCATCTTTTAATGCATGTTTTCCTATAAGAATGTCTATAAGTAGTGATTTTCCTGAACCATTAGGTCCTATAATTGCCCAATGTTCATTTTTATTAATTGTCCAATTTATAGGATGTTGAAATTGGAAATAATCCATTCTCGGTATTACATTTTCTATTTTAATGATTTTTTTATTCATAGATAAATTTTTAAGGGAAAAATTATATATCGGATTAACATGAATTAATATTTGAACAGTATTCTTTACAAATGTACTAAGCATATTTAAATAAGTATATTTAAAAAAGTATAAAACTAATTCTTAGGTTTATATTAAGAATGAAAAGTATTACCTTTGTTAATTATGAGTTTTTTAGAAAAATATCAAAATATAATTAGTCAATCTATTAATAATTTTATCCCTGATGGAGAGCCTTCTGAGTTGTATGAACCTATGAAATATATCTTACATTTAGGTGGAAAACGACTAAGACCTGTAATATTATTAATGGCATATAATTTATTTAGAGAAGATATAGAAAAAGCAATAAAACCTGCATTAGGAATTGAATTTTTTCATAATTTTTCTTTGATACACGATGATATTATGGATCAGGCTCCATTAAGAAGAAATAAAAAAACTGTTCATGTAAAATATAATGAAAATACAGCAATTTTATCTGGAGATGCTTTATTTGTTAAATCTTTTCAAATGCTTGAAGATTTGGAGCCTAGCTTATTTAAACCTTGTTTTGAATTATTCTCAAAAACAGCTTTAGAAGTTTGTGAAGGTCAACAATATGATATGAATTTTGAAACTCGGAAGGAAATTTCCTTCGAAGAATATATTCATATGATTACAGGTAAAACAGCTGTTTTATGTGCTTGTGCAATTAAAATGGGAGCAATTATTGCTAAAACGGATAAAGAAAATTCAGATAATTTATATGAATTTGGGAAATATTTAGGAATAGCTTTTCAATTAATGGATGATTATTTAGACGTTTTTGGAAATGAAAGAATGGTAGGTAAAAAACATGCAGGAGATATTTATGAAAATAAAAAAACCATTTTGTTTTTTTTAGCTTTAAAAAGAGGAGATGAAAAACAAATAGAAAAACTAAATTATTGGTTTTCTATAAAAGATGATAGTGATACTAAAGTAAATGAGGTAATAAATATATTTAAAGAACTAGAGGTAGATAAGATGTGTTTAGAATTAGTGGATAGCTATACAAATCAAGCTAAGGAATATTTAAATAAAGTAAAAGTATCCTCAGAAAAAAAACAGTCTTTTTTTGAGTTAATAGATTATTTATTATTAAGAGAAAGTTAAATAAAATAATGGTATTTAGAACAGAATTATTTTATAAACCTAATTCTATTAAATTAGATTATTCTAGTAATGTATTTACAATAGGTTCTTGTTTTGTGACAGAAATAGCAGAAAAGTTATCCCGTTACAAATTTTCTGTATTACATAATCCTTTTGGTATATTATTTCATCCCTTAGCTATTGAGAATGCATTAATGCGAATATACTCAAATGAAGAATACCAACCGGCAGAAATTTATAAACATGAAGAACTTTATTTGAGTTGGGATCATCATTCATCATTTAATAATGTATCATCAGAAAAAATTCTTAGTCAGATTAACAAGAATATTCAAAAAGCTAATCATTTTTTGCAAAATACCGATCTTGTAATAATCACCTTAGGAACTTCCTATGTTTATAAATTAAAACAATTTGATTTAGTTGTAGCAAATTGTCATAAAATACCTAATTCACAATTTTCAAAAATACTATTGGCCGAACATCAAATTAAAACTTCTCTCAAAAATATTATAGAGATGTTAAAAGACCTAGGAAAAAAAGGAATGAAAATTATTTTTACCCTTAGTCCTGTTCGACATATTAGTGATGGAATAATTGAAAATAATCTAAGTAAATCTCGTTTACTTTGTGCAATTCATTCAGTAGTTGAAACTTATGAAAATTGTGAATATTTTCCATCTTATGAGTTTTTATTAGATGATCTTAGAGATTATAGGTTCTATAAAGAAGATTTAATTCATCCCAATAAATTTGCTATAGAATATATATGGAACAAATTTAAAGAAGCATATATTTCAGAAGAAGTTTTGCCTTTAATGAAAAAAGTAGAAAAAATTATTCAGGCATTGAAACATAAACCTTTTAATCCACATACCATTGCATATAAAAAATTTTTATACAGTATTTTAAAAGATATACAGGAAGTAGAAGAATTATTACCACAAACATCTTTTAGGCAAGAAATATTGGAGTTGAAAAAAAGGATGCAGGATTCTTATTAAGTGAACTATTGGTATTTTTCGTTATATATAAAATTTCAACAATACTTTATAAGTAGCAATAATAATCCACAATAAATATATATTTTACTTAATGAAATTAATAGATACTCATACTCACTTATATTCAGAACAATTTGATACAGATCGAGATGAAATGATTTTAAGAGCAATAAATGCAGGAGTTGATCGATTTTATCTACCATCCATAGATTCTTCATACTATCCTAAGATGGTAGAATTAAAAAATAAATATCCACAAAAAATGTTTCTTATGATAGGGCTACATCCTTGTGATGTTAAACCGGATACTTATGAAAAAGAATTATTCTTTGTAAAAGAAAAGTTGAGTGAAGAAAGTTTTGCCGCTATAGGGGAAATTGGATTGGATTTATATTGGGATACCTCAACATTAGAAATTCAACTATATGCTTTTAAAAAACAAATACAATGGGCCAAGCAATATAAACTTCCTATTGTAATTCATGTAAGAGAAGCATTTGAAGAAACTCTGAATATTTTAAGACAAGAAAAATCTCCAGATTTATATGGAATTCTTCATTGTTTTACTGGAACTTTGGAACAAGCAAAAGAATTTATCCAATTAGGATTTTATTTAGGAATAGGAGGGGTTGTGACTTTTAAAAATGGTAAAATAGATAAGTTTTTAAAAGAAATTCCGTTACAACATATTGTATTAGAGACAGATTCACCCTATTTAGCCCCGGTTCCCTATCGTGGGAAAAGGAATGAATCTGCATATATACAATCTGTAGCAGATAAACTTTCTGATATTTATGAGGTTATTCCTGAAGAGATAGGAAGGATTACTTCTGAAAATGCTCTGAAAGTTTTTAAGTTATGAAATTTTTATTTTTTATTTTATTGGTTATGACTGTTTCTATAAGTTATTCCCAAAATGTAAAAGAAACAAAAATTATAAAAGTAGGTAAAGAAATTAAAGGCGATTTTAATGGAGATGGAAAATTTGAAACTGCAAAGTTACAAATAGTAGAGAATGGTATATTTGATGAAAAAGAATGGATTTTATCTGTGGTTTTTTCAGATCTATCCATTCCATCTCTTTTATTTAAATGTGATAAAGATTATTCTGTTTTAATAAATGAAGGATCGTTAAATAACATTTCAGGAGATAAAATTACCATTTATTCACCACCTAATCATGGGTGTACCTTTATGATGACTACTTATTCTTTGTCAAAAGGGAAATGGGAGGTAATGATTCCTACTTTTTTATTTCCTACTTTTTGTAATTATATATCAGATGAATATTTAGAAAATATGATATTTAGAAAAGGAGATTCTGTCTATTATTATGAAGCAGATAATAGCAACGATACTTTTAATTTAATTAAGAAAAAAGTGAATTTGTAAAGAGAATTAAAATCAATAAAAAAGTCCGATAATACACATATCGGACTTTATTATTTTTTACAAAACAGATTCTAATTATGCCTGAGCCTCATTAGGCTGTATGGAAACATAAGAACGATTATTTTGTTTTTTTCTAAAAACTACAACTCCATCTATAAGAGCAAACAAAGTATGGTCTTTACCCATTCCTACATTATCGCCTGGGTGGTGGGTAGTTCCTCTTTGTCTAACTAAGATGTTACCTGCTTTGGCTTCCTGACCCCCGAAAATCTTTACTCCTAATCTTTTGGAGTGTGATTCTCTACCGTTTTTGGAGCTACCTACTCCTTTTTTGTGTGCCATGCTATAATTTCTTTTTTATTAGATTAATCTTCTGTTTTTACTTCTTCGTTTTTTACAACTTCTTTATCTTTTTTAGGAGTTGCTTTTTTTGCAGTTTTTTTAGGAGCTGCAGTACTTCCTCCTATAGATACAATTTGTATTTGAGTAAATTGTTGTCTGTGACCATTTTTTACTTTGTATCCTTTTCTTCTTTTCTTTTTGAAAACAATTACTTTGTCTCCTTTTACCTGATCTAGAACTTTAGCGACTACTGTCACTCCATCTATAACCGGGGCGCCAACTGTTACAGAACCATTATCAGTTAATAATACCTTGTCGAATGTTACTTCTTCACCTATATTAGCTTTTAAACGGTTTACGAACAATTTTTGGTCTTGCTCAACTTTGTATTGAAGCCCTGCTATCTCTACAATTGCGTACATAAAATATTCGTTTTTTATTTTTTGGACTGCAAATATAGTGATTTTTTTTAATATTCTAGTATTAAATAATATAATATAGAAAGATGAAAAAATATATATAAATACAAAAAACAGCATTAACAATGTTTACATTTGTAAAGCTAAAATTTTTTATAAATATTTTTTATGATAAAAAATAAATTAAAAATAATCTATATGGGAACACCTGAATTTGCGGTAGCTCCTCTAGATGAAATTGTAAAATCAGGATTTAATGTGGTCGGAGTTGTTACAACTCCAGATAAACCTGCAGGAAGAGGACAGAAAATAGCTGAATCTGCAGTTAAAAAATATGCAGTAAAACACCAACTGAATTTATTACAACCTCCGAAAATGAAAGATCCAGTTTTTGTAAATCAGTTAAAAGAATTAAATCCAGATGTAATAGTAGTAGTTGCTTTTCGTTTATTGCCTAAAGAGATTTGGTCAATGCCTAAGTTAGGTACTTTTAATTTACATGCTTCTTTATTGCCTCAATATAGGGGAGCATCTCCAATTAATTTTGCAATAATAAACGGAGATAAAGAATCTGGAGTAACCACTTTTTTTATTGATGATAAAATTGACACAGGAGAAATTTTACTTCAGGAAAAAACCCAAATCAAAGATAATGAAGATGCAGGAACCTTACATGATAAGTTACAAGAAATAGGGAAAAATTTGGTAGTAAAAACTTTAGAAGGAATCTCAACAGGTAATTTAAAACCACAAAAACAAACTTATGAGGAGGGTATAGAATATAAATATGCCCCTAAAATATTCAAAGAAGATTGTTTGATACAATGGAATGAACCATTAGAAAAAGTACATAATTTAATCAGAGGATTAAGTCCTTATCCGGTAGCATTCACAAATTTAATAATTAATGATCATTCTAAAATCCTTAAAATTTATAAAGGTCATTATAAATTAGAAAAACATATCTTACCCATTGGAACTGTTATTGTAGAGGGCAACAAAACTTTTAAAATTGCCGCAAATAATGGATTTTATTTTCCTGGTGAAGTTCAATTAGAAGGAAAAAAAAGAATGAGTATTTCAGATTTTATAAATGGATTGACACAAAAACATAATTTATTTGTAAAATAGAATGAGAACGATTATAAATAACAAATTTTTTAATCATTTAAAACATGCCTCAAAATAAAACAAAAAATTTTTTGTTGAAATTTAAGTTTACTATATTCTATATTCTTTTTTTATTTATAATGTGTTATTTGCTAACTAAGAATATAGCTTATACAAATAATACCATAACAATTTTGATTTATACAGTTAGCAATGTTATTTTAGTTCTTACTTTTTTTATTTTTATATCTAAAGTTTCCAATTTTATTAAAATACCTTTACTAATATTAATAGCCTTATGGCTGGGTTTTGATATAGGGTATTATTTAATATATAATACTTCAATCCAGCCATCAAATGTAGCAGCTATACTTACAACGAATAAAAAAGAAGTTATTGGACTTTTAGAAAGTATTTATATAAAAATGTTTTTAGTAATAGCATTTTTTTCAGTATTTACGTATTTATCAGTAAAAGAGTTGAAATCAGTATCCTTAAAATGGACATTTGTTCCCTTGATAGTTATAGGGTGTTTACTATTTTTTTCAAGGACATCTGTATTTAACAAAAATTCAGTTTTTAAACAATTTTCATTAGCAATAGGTAAATTTCCATTAATATTTCGAGATATAGCATTGGTAAGAGAAAATTCTAAAGAAATAGATCAGATTAACGAATATGTGAAAGGAAATAGAATAATGCCACAAGGAATTATCTTAGATAAAAATAAAAAAACTCCGGAAAAAATATTTTTAATTATAGGGGAAAGCTCTCTTTCAACCCATTACTCTTTATATGATTATGAAAAAGACACTACCCCATTACTTACAGAATTATCTAATAATCAATCTTTGATCTTTTTTAAAAATGTAATTTCTCCTGCACCCATTACTTTATTATCACTTAGGAATACACTGTCCTTTGCTACTCCAAATAATCAGGAATCCTTATTTAAATACAAAAATATAGTAGAATTGGCAAAAAATGCAGGATATGAGACTGTATGGTTTTCTGTAAGTGGTACTGTTATTGGATGGCACAATACAGAAACTTCAATGATTGCAAAAACGAGTAATATAAGTAAATTGTTAAATCATAAAGATGTAGGAGACTGGATTTTGATTCCAATGATGGAAAAAGCAATTGTAAATAATAAAAAGCAATTATTTATACTGCATGTTCGGGGTAATCATATGCCATATGATAATTTTGACACCAAAGATGCAAAATATTTACCTGGGAATGATGTAGTGGCTAAATATGATAGAACAATTCATAACACAGACAGATATATTAAAAGGGTATATGATATGATGAAACAACAGAAGGGGTTGTCAATTATGTGTTATTTTTCAGATCATGGAGAGGTAATAGGAAAAGGACATGGTTTTTTATCTGAAGGAAATGTACAATTTAAAGTTCCTCTTATCATGTCTTCCAATAATACCATTGAAATGAATAATATGAAAAAAACAGTAGAAGAATACCGTTCTCCTTCTGGTTATCTAAATAACTCGAACCTCATTTATATATTGTCTGACTTTATGGGATATTCAATATCTGAAAAAGTGAAAAAATGGGGTAAGTCTGAAGGAGAATTTATTTTCCATGTAGATGGGAAATCTTATAGGTTTAAAGATATAAAAAACTAATATGAAAAATTATAAAAATGTAAAACTGATAGTTACAGATATGGATGGTACCTTACTTCATTCAGATTATACCTTAAATCCATTATTTTTTGATATTTATAACCAGATAAAAACATTAGGAATTTCATTTGCAATTGCAAGTGGAAGACAATATGAAAGTCTTTTTAATATTTTTAAAGAAATACAGAATGATATTTATTTTATTGCAGAAAACGGAGGAAATGTAGTTTATCAAGGAAAACAACAGTTTGTGCAGGAAATAGATCCGAAAATTATAAAGGAAGTTGTCAAAATTATTCGTTTGATACCCAACACAGAGCTTATTTTATGTGGTGTAAAAAGTGCTTATATAGAAGAATCTAAACCAGAATTTGAAGAACATATAGCTCCTTATTATCCGCTAAGAGAACTTGTTTCAGATTTCCTAAAACCTATAAGTGACCAAATTGTAAAAATTGCTATTTATAATCCTGAAAGTTCTGAAGATAATATTTTTCCTCATGTGGGATATTTGAAGGATAAATTTCAGGTCGTAATATCAGGAAAGCATTGGGTTGATATATCTGTTAAAAATTCAAATAAAGGATATGCATTAAAAAAAATCCAAAATATATTACAAGTGTCAAAAGAAGAAACTATGGTTTTTGGAGATTATTTAAATGACATAGAAATGATGAGTAATGGTTATTACAGTTTTGCTATGGATAATGCACACCCATTATTAAAGGAGAAGGCTCGTTTTCTTGCATCTTCCAATGATGAAGATGGGGTATTAAAAATACTAAAAGATATAATAGAACAGAAAAATAAGTAAAAATAGAATAAAAAAATTCAAACAATATTTCTACTTTTAGAAATTAATTTTTTAAAATGAAAAAAATTATATTACCATTTATATTGTTGACAGGTTTTATGTTTTCTCAACAAATAAAATTTGAAGAATATGATCTTTCCAACGGTTTGCATGTAATTCTTCATAAAGATAATAGTAATCCCGTAGTTGCAATTTCTGTCTCTTACCATGTAGGAAGTAAAAATGAAAAACCCGATAGAACCGGATTTGCACATTTTTTTGAACATTTATTATTTGAAGGTTCAGAGAATATAAAAAGAGGAGAATTTTTTCAGTATATAAACAAAGCAGGAGGACAAAATAATGCAAATACAAAGCAAGACAGAACTTACTATTATGAAATATTACCTTCTAATCAGTTAGGTCTTGGTTTATGGCTGGAAAGTGAAAGAATGCTTCATGCTAAGGTTGATAAAGAAGGAATTGAAACTCAAAGAAAGGTGGTCAAAGAAGAAAAAAGATTACGAATTGATAACCAACCCTACTCAGATGCCATCACTAGAATTTTATGGAATGACCTTTTTCCAACTCATCCATATCATTGGTCTGTGATAGGATCTATGGAAGATTTAGACGCTGCATCTGAAGAAGATTACGTTCATTTTTATAAAACTTTTTATGTTCCCGATAATGCGGTATTAACTATAGCTGGAGATATTGATTTAGAGCAGACTAAAAAAATGATAAATGATTATTTTGGATCAATTCCACGTGGAAAAGAGAAAATAATAAGACCAGCGATAGAAGAAATGCCGATTACCAAAGAAATAATAGTCGATACAGAAGATAGAAATGCACAGGTTCCAGCTTTAATTTTAGGATATAGAACTCCAAAACAAACAGATAAAGATGCCTATGTTCTTACCATTATTGGTAATATACTATCCAACGGAGAATCGTCAAGAATTGTAAAAAATGTTCAGAATAAAAAACAATTGGCAATGTATACAGGTTCATTTTTATGGCCTTTAGAAGATTATGGAGTGTTCCTTGTTTTAGGACTTACAAATTTAGGAGTTACTATAGATCAATTAGGCGGAGCTATTGACGAAGAAATAGAAAATCTTAAAAAGAATGGAATTACTCAAAAAGAATTAGATATACAAATAAATAAATTAGAAAAGGATTTTATTGATGCCAATTCCACAGTAGAGGGTGTAGCAGAAAGTTTATCAAATTATTATTTATTTTATCATGATACGAATTTAATTAATTCCGCAATTGAGATTTATAGAAGCATTACTATTGACGATGTGAAAAGAGTAGCAAATCAGTATTTGAATGAAAACCAAAGAGTACGATTAACTGTAATGCCAGAAAAAAAACCATAAAACCTCTACAAAAACATGAAAAAATTATTATTTACATTAACAGTTATTATAGCATCTACAGCAATGATATTTTCTCAGGTAGACAGAAAACACCCTCCTAAACCATTACCTGAAAGAGATATACATTTTGGGAAAACAGAACAATTTACTTTATCTAACGGATTAAAGGTAATAGTAGTAGAAAATCATAAATTACCTATAGTTCGGATAGATCTAACCTTGGACATTACAGCAATAAAAGAAGGAGAAAAGGCTGGGTACTTGGGGATGTTTGGACAGATGCTTAGAGCCGGAACTCAAAATTTCACAAAAGAGGATTTAGATGAAAAGATAGATTATTTAGGCTCAGATTTTTATATAGGAAGTACATCTATGGGAGTTTATGCATTAAAAAAACAAATCAAACCCAGTATGGAAATATTTAAAGAACTATTATATAACCCAACTTTTTCAAATCAAGTAGAATTAGATAGACTAAAAAAACAGGCTAAGGCAGAATTGGAGGCAGGAGATAAAACACCTGATGTAATATCAGGTAGAGTTGAAAATGTACTTCTTTACGGCAAAGAAGATGCTTGGGGAGAATATGTAACAGAAAAAACTCTCAATAATATAACCCTATCCGATTTTAAAACTTATTATACAAACTATTTTAAACCTAATATAGGTTATGTAACTATTGTAGGGGATATAACTTTATCAGAAGCGAAAACTATGGCAAAAGAATGTTTTTCCTCATGGAAAATAGGAGAAGTTAAGCAAGACATCCCGACATTAAAAAGGAACACTTCTGCAATAAAGATAGCTTTTGTGGACTTGCCTACTGCAACTCAATCCTCAATTAGTATAATAGGTTTGGTAGATTTGAAAAAATCTGATAAAGATTATTTTACTAATGTGTTAGGAAATAGTGTTTTAGGTGATGGAACTTCAGGTAGGTTATTTAAAGACCTTAGAGAAAAACACGGATGGACCTATGGAGCCTATTCTATTTTAAATGATAATTACAAACGGTTAGGAAAATTCGGAGCCTATGCACAAGTAAGGAATGAGGTTACAGATAGTGCCGTGGTTGAATTTATAAAAAACATAAGAGATATTACAATAAAACCGCCAACAGAAGAAGAATTAAGCCTTAAAAAATCTGAATATAACGGAAATTTTGCGTTGATGTTAGAAAAATCAGAAACGGTGGCTCGTTTTATAAGAACACAAATGATGGAAAGTCTTCCCATTAATTTTTATGAAAATTATCTTAAAAACCTTAATAAAGTAACCGCGAAGCAAATACCTATAAGTTTAAATAAAACCATTTATCCGGATAATCTTATTATATTAGTTGTAGGAAATGGTGAAGAGGTATTAGACGGATTAGAAAAATTAGGCTATCCTATAGAGTTTTATGATAAGTTCGGGAATCCTGTAAATAAACCTACAGGCATAAAAGAAGTGACAGATATTACTTTAGAGGAAGTTTTAAATAAATTTTATGTAGGTGTAGCTGGCAGTAAAGAAAAATTAGAAAAATTAAAATCATTGATAATAGAAGGAGAAATGAAATTATCACAAATCCCTCAACCTTTACCTTTTGTATTTAAATTTTTAGCACCCAATAAAAACATAACTTTAATTTCTTTTATGGGGCAAACTATAAAGCAAGGTTTTGATGGTATTAATATATTCTCTAGCATGGGGGAAAGTGACAAAGATCAAATTGAGGAGTTTAAGCATCAAAAGGGATATTTTCCTGAATTATTTTATACAGATTCCGAAGCAAAAATAGAAGGAAAGGTTAATATAGATGGTAAAGAAACCTATAAAATATCTATTACTAACGGAAATAATAAAAAAAATATTTATTACGATTCAAAAACGGGATTGAAACTGAAAGAAGAAGCTACAGGTAAAATAGGAACAGCTATTACGGAGTTTTATGATTATAAAGATTTTGGTGGATATAAATTTCCTACTAAAATTAATACCATTACTCAAGAGCAAAATATGTCTCAATTTATAAAAAAATATACTATAAATCCTAAAATATCGGATGAAGAGTTCAAATAAATTTTAAATAATGTAAAAAACAAAAGAACGAATATTTAATATTTGTTCTTTTGTTTTTTAATTTATACATATGCTTTATGTAATTCTTTAAGTTAAACTTTCATTCAACAGTTCAGCTAAATCTTTAACAAATATTATATTTTCCTTATTATGTCCTTTTACACCATCAGTTAACATAGTATTACAAAAAGGACAGCCCGTTGCAATAATGTTAGGATTTAGCTCTAGAGCTTCTTCAGTCCTTTCAATATTAATGTCTTTATTTCCTTTTTCAGGTTCTTTAAACATCTGTGCACCGCCTGCCCCACAACATAAGCCATTTTGTCGGCATCGTTTCATTTCTAATAAATCTGCTTCTAACTGAAGAAGGACTTTCCTGGGAGCCTCATACTCATCATTTGCACGTCCCAAGTAACAGGGATCATGAAATACAATCTTTTTTCCTTTAAAAATTCCACCTTCTACTTTTAATCGTCCTTCATTTAAAAGAGATTGTAAAAGCTGAGTATGGTGTAATACTTTATAATTTCCTCCTAATTGAGGATATTCGTTTTTTAAAGTATTAAAACAATGTGGGCATGTGGTTACAATTTTTTTTATCTCATAAGTGTTTAACACTTCAATATTCATTATAGCCTGCATTTGAAATAAAAATTCATTTCCAGCTCTTTTGGCAGGATCTCCCGTACAACCTTCTTCCTTACCTAAAATAGCAAATTCTACATGAGCTTTTTGTAGCAGGGAGGCAAAAGCTCGAGTAATTTTTTTAGCTCTATCATCAAAACTTCCGGCACATCCTACCCAAAATAAAATTTCGGGAGACTTACCCTCAGCTTTGAAATCAGCCATAGTTTTTATAGGTTGTTCCATGATCTTAGTTTAAAGAAATTATTCTTTGCTCCAGTTTTCTCTGTCACTTGGGCTAAATTGCCATGGAGCTCTATTATTTTCAATATTATTCATCATCATATTCAATTCCTGAGGGGCCGCAGATTTTTCCATAACTAAATAACGACGTAAATCTATAATAATAGATAGGGGATTAATTAATATAGGGCAAGCTTCTACACAAGCATTACAAGTTGTACAAGCCCAAATTTCTTCCGGAGTAATATAATCACCTAGTAATTGTTTACCATCATCTATATAGCTTTTATTCTTATCAATATTTCTACCTACTTCTTCAATTCGGTCTCTTACATTCATCATTATTTTACGAGGAGATAGTTTCTTTCCCGTAATATTAGCCGGACAGCTAGAGGTACAACGTCCACATTCTGTACAAGAATATGCATTCAATAACTGAATCCAGGAAAGATCTGTAACATCACTCGCACCAAATTTTTCAGGAGTATTTCCATCAGAAGCTGTAGTAAAAGGGTCTGCATTAGGATCCATTAACAGTTTTACCTCATGAGTAATAGCGTCAAGATTATTTATTTGTCCAATCTTATTTAGATTTGAAAAATAGGTATTAGGAAAAGCAAATAATATATGTAAATGCTTAGATAAATATAAATAATTTAAAAAGAATAAAATTCCTAAATAATGAAACCACCAGGTAGATTTTTCTATAATTTCTAAACTATGTACAGATAGTTTAGAAAATAAACCTCCAAAAATAAAATTACTAATAGGGAAATTGCCAATTGTTATATATACACCTAACTGTTGAAGTCTATAATCGGAAGCATTCATAGAAAAAAAAGCCATCATTAAAAGAAATTCAATTACTAAAATTAAATTTCCATCTATTTTAGGCCAGCCTAATAAATCTTTAGAATTTAGCCTTGGGACATTTATAATATTTCTTCTAAAAAAAAATACAAGTACAGCAAAGGTTACTAATAAAGCAATACTATCTAAAATAGAAGTAATGTAATTATAAATAGTATTTGGCAATAAATATCCTATATACCTGTGAGATCCCCCAATACCATCTATGAAAATTTCAATTAACTCAATATTGATAATTATAAAACCTATATATATAATTATATGAAAAAATCCGGAAATAGGTTTTTTCAACATTTTTCCTTGCCCTATAGCAACTAAGCCCAGTATTTTCCATCTTTCAAAAGGATGGTCTGAACGATTTTCATCTTTTCCAAGGAAAATATTTCTTCGTATTTTTAAAATATTACGTATAAAAAGACCAAATCCTAAAATAGCAAAAACTACAAATAATATATTGGGTATATATTCCATAAATAAACATTTTTATGGTTTTTTAGTTTTTATTCCGGATTTTTAGGTTCTAATTGATGTGTATTTTTTTTGCTTTTACCTCCTCCGAAAATTGAAAAATGGACATAATTTTTAGGGTTAGCTTTTAAATCTTCCAATAAAAGAGAAAGGTTTTTTGAAGCCTCACTTAGATTATTGTATAGCTGATTATCATTCATTAATTTACCCATAGTTCCTTGTCCGGAATTAATTTTTGAAGTTAACTGATTTACATTATCCAAAGCGCTTTCTAATTTTTTTATGGACTGGTCTATATCAGTTTTATTTAATTTATCAGCTATTGTACCATATTTTTGTACTGTAGTATTAGTCGTTACCAACATTTTATCAGCATGATCTAATACTGAGGTTAATTTAGAAGAATTTTTAGAAATAAGTCCGTTAGCATTTTTTCCTAATAGTTGGAATTCTTTAATTGCTTGATTTAAATTAGATAATGCAAGTTCTATATTTTGCCTGTTTTTATCATTTAATAACTTATTGGTAGCCGCAAGTGTAGAATCTAATTTTATTAATACATCATTTGCATTATTACTTAAAGGTTTAATTTGAGAAGCAGCAGAATCAAATAAACTAGGTTCTATTTTTCCTTTTAAGGTATCACCGGATTTTGCGATGTCAGCATTATCTTCAGCTAAAATAAGGTTAATTTCAGCTCCATTCATAAAACTGGAAGATATTTGGGCTATAGTGTTTTTAGAAAATGTATATGTTTTATCTACTTTTATTTCCACTATGAAAGATATATTTTTATTACCGGCAGGTATAGGAGTTATAGACTCAATCATACCTACTTTTAAGCCGTTTATATTTACATTTTTTGATTTGGAAAGTCCTTCTACATTGTTATACTTCACATAATAAATATTTTGGTCTGAAAATAAATTCTTTCCTTTTAAGAATTGAAATAACCACCAAAAAGCTAATAAACTTATAATTACTATGATACCCGCTTTTACTTCCTTTCTAATTTTCACTTTTTAATAAATTTAACTTTATCAGCAAATATAGAAATAAATAAAAAAATTCAGTGTATTTTTTTATATTTCCTAAATTGGATAAGCAAGGTTGGTTAGTACTATAAAATATTTTATCAAAATTTTGTATTTTAAGTAGATAAATATAACATAGTAAAAAAATATATGTCGAAAAGAAAAAAAATTTGCAGAAATAAAAAATCAATTCTATATTTGCAATCCAATTAAGGGGAAACGCTAATTGAAACGCGAAAATAGCTCAGCTGGTAGAGCACGACCTTGCCAAGGTCGGGGTCGCGGGTTCGAGTCCCGTTTTTCGCTCACAGTTGATATTTTAAATATTAAAAAATACTAAGGCCCCGGTGGTGGAATTGGTAGACACGCAGGACTTAAAATCCTGTGGCCATTAGGCTGTACGGGTTCAAGTCCCGTCTGGGGTACATTTTTAAAGGCTTAAACATTTGGTTATAAATAGTTTAAGCCTTTTCTTTTTTATAAAAAATTGATATTCTATACTGAAATTGAATTAAAAAAAGTAATTTTCTTCAGTTTACCTAATTTAATTCATTACATTATTTTTATTATTGCATTTTTAATTAATTTTAAATATTGTTTAATAATATCTTATAAAATTATATTAATACTTTAACCAAGTAAAAAGAAAATAAAGTTTAAAAATAATAGTATATCGGTTTAAAAAAAACCTTTATTTATTAAATTAGTTAAAGTAAAACTCCTCTTAATATAAGGGAAGCAATGGTAAAATAAATGATCAATCCGGTAACATCTACCATGGTTGCTACAAACGGTGCAGAGGAAGTGGCAGGATCTAACTTAAATAATCTCAGAATAAAAGGAATCATAGAACCTGAAAGCGTTCCCCATAATACAATGCCAATAAGAGATGTGGCTACTGTAATACCAATTAAACACCAATGAGGTCCATAATCGTATAAATTTAAGTTTTGCCAGATAACGATTCGTATGAAGCCTATAATTCCAAGAGTAATCCCTAATAAAATACCTGAAAAAATTTCTTTTTTCATTACATACCACCAGTCTTTTAGTTTAATTTCATGTAAGGCCATAGCCCGAATAATCAGTGTTGCAGCTTGTGATCCGGAATTTCCTCCACTGGAAATAATTAAAGGAACAAACAGGGCTAAAACAACCGCTTTTTCTATTTCCTCTTCAAAATGTACCATAGCGCTGGCAGTCAACATTTCGCCCAAAAATAATATAATTAACCATCCAGCCCGTTTTCGGAATAAAGCCAAGAGCGGTGTATCACGATAGGGGATATCCAAAGCTTCCAATCCACCAAATTTCTGGATATCTTCAGTATCTCTCTCTTTTACAATATCTAAAATATCATCTACAGTTACAATTCCTACTAAAGTACCCATTTCAGAAATTACAGGTAAAACAGTCCGATCATAATCTTCAAAGACATGAATAGCTTCTTCTTGGTTCATTAAACTGTGAAGTGCAATAAAATTATCATCACAGAGTTCACTCAGTAAGGTATCATCATCAGCTAAAAGGAGCTTTCCTATTTTAATATCATCTAATAATTTGTCATTGTTATCAACTATATAAATAAAATTAAGGGTTTCAGCTTTACGACCATATTTTTTTATATGTTGCAATGTATGTTTCACTGTCCAGTTTTTTTTAGCCTGGATATAGTTGGGGGTCATAAGTCTACCAATGCTATCTTCCGGGTATCCTAATAATTGTAGGGCTATTTTGCGTTCATTTTCATCCAGTAAATTAATGGTATTTTTAATTAAATCGTCAGGTAAGTCTACAAAAAAATCGGTTCTGTCATCAGGTGCCATCTCATTTAAAAGATCAGCAATATCTTTCTTGCCTAAACCATGTAATAACTCTTGTTGAGTTTTAGGATCAAGATATGTGAATACTTCAGTTTTTTGTACTCTTGGGAGTAAAAAAAAATTTAATATTCTGTCTTTTTCATTTAATTCTGCAAGCTGTTCTGCAATGTCTTTTGGGTGAAGATCTTCTACAGGGGTACTTTCAAAGATATTTTTTTCCATAGAGACTTACTTTAAATAGGTTAAACTTCCTAAGAGTTGTGCAAATATAAATCTTATTTATAGACTAAACGAAAAACTATGACTAAACAGAAAAAATCACATTATTATGTATACATTTTAGTTTTCAAAGTCAATTTCGTTTATTTCATCTATTTCTAATGATTTGATATCCTGAATTGCATTTCCGGCTATACCTTTAATAGAGCCATACATAGAGATAGTATTGTCAATTACTTTATGAATTTGTTTTTCTCTTTGCGCCCATATTTTCATCATGGCTCTTTTTTCCTTAGCTAAATCATCCTGCATTTGTGTAAAACCTTCCACAATTCCCTCTATGCGAAGTCTGAACTCATTTCCTGTTAAAAAATTATAAAGCATTTCCATTTTGTCTCCTTTATTTTCCTGAGATTTAAGGATACTATGAAACTGGATTACGGAGTATCTTAATACAGCGCTAAGTCCTTTAAATTCGTTAAAAGTACAGATCCATATCCCATCTTTCAGTCCCATACGTTCCATATCAGAAGGCATAACTTCAGTAACCAATATTCCGATGTCTGCTTTTTTTTCACGGATGTCATTTTTAAATTTTTCTATCCAAGCCTGTTGAAAATCTTTTGTTCTTTTACTTTCATAGTAGATACTACCACAGTTTTGTGTGGTATGAGTATTCACAATTTGTAAACAATCAGCCCCTCGTGCTCCTTTTTTTATTTCATTAATGGAATCTAAAGGGAAATTTTGAATAAGCCATTCTTCAATAGCCAATTCTTGAATTTCACCCTGTAATTGCATGGAACCTTGTTCCTGTTTACGTTTCATTTCCTCTGTCAAACGTTTTTGATCTTCAAGTTGCTTATGAAGTTCCTTTATTTTTAATTCATTTTTTTCACTTTCTTGTTTACGTATTTTTTCTCTTTCTAATATAATTTCCTCATTCAGTTTTTGTTGTGTTTCTACTTCAATAACAGTTCTCATTTCTTCTTTTTCTCTTTGCAGTTTCGATATTTCGACCTGCAATTTGTTGAGATCCTGTATTTTTTCTGATTTTTCTTTTAATTCTTTTTCATATAAAGAAATTCGTTCTTTATTTTCTTCTTCGAATCTTTTTTTTAATGAAAGTTCTATTTCTTGAGATTTTTCTTTTGTTATTTTAGATAACCTTTCTTGAAAAAGCTCGTTTTCTTTCTTTTTTTTGTTTTCAAATTCCTGTTTTTCTTTTTCCAATAAAACGCTTTTATTTTCAATTTCTTTTTGAAAAGATAAGAACTTGTTTTGATATTCTTTTTTTAAAGTTTCTTCTAATTGATGCTTTAGAATATCATTAACATCTATTTCAGTTCCGCAATTCGGGCATTTAATTTGAGTTTGTTTAGCCATTAAAAAGTATAGATTAATTTTCTAATTCGATTTCTATGTTTAGTTTTTCGGGATACATAATATAATCTGTAGCATCATTTCTAATAAATAAAGATTTTCTGTCAGAAGAAATAATAGCGCTAGGGTTATTGGCTTTTTTTATTTTCTTGGGGAAGTTATATTTTACATCATAAAAACCACCATTAAACATAGTTGATAAAATGATTTTGGTAGAATCATTTTTTTCAATGTGCTCTAATACCTTTTTCTTAAAAATTTTGCCATCCCAGTTGTATTGGATATGGGTAAGCAAACTAAAATTTACTTCTGATAATACATTCAAATTATTTTGACTTATAGTACTAAAAGAACTAAGAGCTGAATTTAAAGAATTTACATCTTTAAAATCTCCGAATAATTGAATAGTAAACTCCTTTTTATTATCATCTTGATGAATTTTGATTGAAAAGGGTTTAAGTGTATACAGTTTCTTCTGCTCATCTAAAGAAAGATTAGAAATACTATCTTTTTTTTCTTTTAAGAAATTAACAAAAGAAAATGTGGTATCTTTAATAATTTTGGGTTGTCCAATAGTATCGGGCAACATATGTGTACATTTACTGGCATCTAGAAGATAAGAATAATTAATATTTCCATTTGCATTTAAAGTAATTTCCTCACTAATTGAGCATCCTATTATAAAAATGCTTGATATTATAAGGACTAATATTTTCGATATATTCTTCATATTCTATATAAATTTCTTTTTTTATTTAATGAAAAAGACTAAGGGAAAATTTCTTTTTTCTCTTTAATCCATTGTTCTAACCCATCCTTTAAATTATAAATGATTTTAAAACCATATTGTTTTAAAATATTGGAAGCTTTTATACTCCTTTTTCCATGTTGAGAGTATACTGCAACAGGACTGGTTTTATCTAAATTCTGAATTTGATTTACAAAACTGGATTTGTTCACATCCATATTTAAAGCATCATAAATATGCCCGGTTTTATACTCCTTTAAAGTTCGAACATCTAAAATTTGGGTAATTTTAATACCTACTTCCCAGGAGAATTCAGATACGTTTAAATTTTTAATGAAAATATTTTCATCATCCGAAATTTCATTTACAGACAAATCTTTTTCAGAACTGTTATCCGGTTTTGGATTTTGTATTAATAATGTATTATCTTGCTGATCTGCAACATTATTATTTTCTGTTATGGTAGTGGAGCTCTCTGTTACTTTCTCTTTTTGTATGGTTTTTTCTTGTATATATTCTGGTTTTTCTTTTTGGGGAATAATTATTTCATGAGCGTGAGAAACCTCTTCTGTACTTGTAGAAATATTTGAAAAATCAGGTTCTTTTTTATCAGAATTAGCATTTAAAGATAAATTTTCAGAAGGGTTTTCATTGCTTATGATATGCGTATAATTACTTTTTCGTGGCAAGTCTGTAGTTACCATACCAATTTCTGGGGGAGTGCTATAATTAGTATTGTCAGATACATAATCTTGTGTTTTACAAGAAAGTAAGCAAAGAAAAGCAACTGCAAAAAAAAGTACAAACTTCATAAGATGATAAATATATTAAAAGTCAAAAATAACTAATTTTGTAAGGATATGAAAAGATTTATTTATTCAATATTAAGTGGAATACTTCTAGCGCTATCATGGCCAACATATGGATTTCCTTTTTTATTATTTACAGCCTTTGTTCCATTGTTACTTTTAGAGCATGAAATAACCCAAAAAAAAGAAAAATATTCAGACTGGAAGGTTTTTGGCTTTACATATATATCTTTATTAATATGGAATTATGGGGCTACCCAATGGCTACATTTTTCTCAAAACCCTGATGGGAGTTTTTCTTGGATAGCTTTTATTTTCCCACTTGTAGTGAACAGTTTTCTTATGTCATTAACCTTCACACTTTTTCATTTTATTAAACGAAAAGGAGGAACATGGTTCGGACTTATTTTCTTTCCTGTAATCTGGATATGTTTTGAGAAAATACATCTAAATTGGGAATTGTCTTGGCCTTGGCTCAATTTAGGGAATGCATTTGCAAACTATCCACAATCAATTCAGTGGTATGAAGCTACAGGGACTTTTGGGGGGACACTTTGGGTTCTTGTTGTGAATGAAATATTATTTTATTACATAAGAGCATATCAGGTAACAGGTAAACGAGCCTATGTATGGAAACTTACATTTTATTGCATTTTATTTATCGGGATACCAATTGCAATTTCTTTGCTTATATATCAGTCTTATAAAGAAATATCAAAACAAAAATTAGAAGTAGTTTTAGCTCAGCCGGCCTTAGACCCATATAACGATAAATATTCTCAAGATGGAGAACAAATTGTTGAAAATCTTCTTTCATCCATAGAAAATGATATAACCCCTAATACTAGTTTTGTAGTATCTCCGGAAACAGCTTTTCCGGGTAGAGGATTTATTTCAATTAATAATTTATCTAATGACCCTTATATTGAACAGATTAAAAATTGGATGAGGATTAATAACCCCAATTTAAGTTTTGTTTCAGGGGCTTCTTTGTTCAAAGAATATACAACTCCAAAAACTTCTACGGCCAGATATATAAAAGAAGGTAATTATTGGGTAGATTTATATAATTCCGCAATTCAGATAGATTTGCCAGATGAAGTTCAATATTATAATAAATCTAGATTGGTAGTAGGAGTAGAACATTTTCCATATTCTAAAATATTAAAACCAATAGTAGGAAATTACATGCTCGATTTTGGAGGTACTATGGAAAGTTTAGGAACACAGGAACATCCTACAGTATTTCATCATAAAAAAAATGAGGCTAAAATAGCGCCAATTATCTGCTATGAAAGTATTTATGGGGAATATGTGGGAGGGTTCGTAAGAAGAGGAGCAAACGTTTTATTTATTATGACCAATGATTCCTGGTGGAGTGATTCCCAAGGTCATAAGCAACTTTTATCCTATGCAAGGCTCAGAGCTATCGAAACCCGAAGAGATATAGCCCGTTCTGCCAACAGTGGGATTTCTGCATTTATAAACCAGAGAGGAGATATAGAAAAAAGATTAGGTTATGGAGTTAGAGGAGCTCTTAAAGGAGAGGTTAATTTAAATACAAAATTGACTTTTTATGTTAAATATGGGGATTGGATAGCAAGAGTTTCATTCATAATTTCAGGTATAATAATAGCATATGTAATAACAAAAAATATAATAGAGCATATGAAAATAAAGAGAAATGCTGAAAAATATAAAATACTGAAAAATAAAAATTGAAAAAGTTGTAAGAGTGGAAAAATATTTGTTACTTTGCAACCCGATTAAAGAAAAAGAAACTTATAGAAATGGCTAGAGTTTGTCAAATAACAGGAAAGCGTGCAATGGTTGGTAATAATGTATCGCATGCAAATAACAAAACGAAAAGACGTTTTGAAATAAACTTGATGGAAAAAAAATTCTATTTACCATCAGAAGATGCGTGGATATTTTTAAAAGTATCTGCTCATGGTTTGAGAATTATTGATAAAATAGGCATTGAAGAGGCTGTGTCAAGAGCTAGAAAACAAGGTCTTATAAACTTTTAATATAAAGAAAAATGGCAAAAAAAGGAAATAGAGTACAGGTTATTTTAGAATGTACTGAACATAAAGAAAGCGGAATGCCAGGAATGTCTCGTTATATGACATCTAAAAATAAAAAAAATACTCCGGAAAGAATAGAATTAAAAAAATTCAATCCGGTGCTTAAAAAATATACTATACACAAAGAAATAAAATAACAAACAATAAAAAAGCTATAAAGTCATGGCAAAAAAGACCGTAGCAACATTACAAACAGCTTCAAAAAAGATGACTAAAGTCATTAAAATGGTTAAATCACCAAAATCCGGAGCTTATATTTTCGAAGAAAAAGTAGTAGCCGCAGATAGCGTTGATGCATTTTTGAAACAGAAATAGTTTTCATAACATAGGTTTTTAAGGTTTTTAAAATCATTCACATAAAAATGTGAATGATTTTTTCTATTTTTGTATAATTAATATATGAGTTGGTTTAAAAAAATATTTGGAAAAGATACTAAGGAGAACTTAGATAAAGGGCTGGAAAAATCCAATCGCTCTTTTTTTGATAAAATAGGGAGAGCTGTAGCTGGAAAAAGTAAGGTAGATGATGAAGTATTAGATGATTTGGAAGAGGTTTTAATATCATCAGATGTTGGTGTAGAAACAACAGTGAAAGTGATTAGAAGAATTGAAGAAAGAGTAGCTAGAGATAAATTTATGAATACCTCAGAATTAGATCAGATTCTGCGAGAAGAAATTATGAATTTATTGGCAGAAAATAAAGACTCTGATTCAGATTTTAGCCTTTCGGAAAATAAAAAACCCTATGTAATTATGGTAGTAGGGGTAAATGGAGTAGGTAAAACCACAACCATTGGTAAACTAGCTCACCAATTTAAACAGCAAGGAAAGAAAGTAGTACTTGGGGCAGCAGATACTTTTAGAGCAGCAGCAGTTGATCAATTAGTTATCTGGTCTGAAAGAGTAGGAGTTCCTATTATTAAACAAGAAATGGGCTCAGACCCCGCATCGGTAGCTTTTGATACTGTTCAATCAGCAAAAGCACAAAATGCTGATGTGGTATTGATAGATACTGCTGGACGTCTACACAATAAAATAAACCTCATGAATGAACTATCCAAAATTAAAAGAGTTATGCAAAAAGTAATTCCTGATGCTCCTCATGAAGTTTTATTAGTATTAGACGGATCTACCGGACAAAATGCATTTGAACAAGCTAAACAATTTACAGCAGCTACAGAAGTAACCTCATTGGCTATAACCAAGCTCGATGGAACAGCTAAAGGGGGAGTCGTCATAGGTATTTCAGATCAATTTAAAATTCCCGTAAAATATATAGGTGTAGGAGAGGGAATTAATGATTTACAACCCTTTAATAAATACGAATTTGTAGACAGTTTTTTTAAGAAAGGATAAATATTTACATAGAATAGATTTTTCAAAAGGAAGTTACTATCCGTAATTATTAAGAATTGAGTATAAGTTAATTTAACAGTTTAATATGCAGAAATCATTATATTTTATTTTTCTATTATTTTTGTCTTTTTCGTGTTATTCTCAGCAAAATATAGGAAAAAGTGAACAGCAGCTTGTTAAGATTATTTATTCAAATTATGGAGGAGGTTTAGGTTGGAGTGAAACTTTAGTAATTACACAGGATTCAGTTAACTATAATTCCAATTTATTTGCAACTAATAAAAAATCTAGGTTAGATACTACTATTTCTACAGATGATTGGAATAAATTAGTTTCATTTTTTGATTTAAAAACATTTAAATCTATTCATAACGGTCCCAGTAGATTACCAGTAGATGGAACAGATACAAAATACACCGTTATTTTAAATTCAGGGGAAAAATATTCCTTTGTTAATGGTAAAGATTTAAGTATAAATAAAAAAATAATTTCATTTTTAGATTTAATTCAATCTATAAAGAAAACAATAATTAATAAAATAAAAGAATGAAAAAAATAGCATATTTTTTATTTTTATTACTATTTTTCACCTCTTGTAAGAGTGCTTTTTCAGTATCAGAAAAAGAGATAATATATTCCGAGGCAGATTCTCCTGCCAAAGTTTTAAAAATTACCAATAAAAAAGATTCACTTATTTTAAGAACTTCATCAAAAAATATAAAAAATATAAAAAATATAAAAAATGAAGATTTATCTCAATTGGTAAAGAAATTGTACCTAACCATGGTAACAGAAGATGGAGTAGGGATTGCTGCACCTCAAATTGGAATTAACAGAAATGTTTTTTTGTTTTATCGTTTAGATCAAGAAGAAAAATCAGTGGAAGTAGCCATTAATCCCAGAATAATTTCACATTCTAAAGAATTAATTTGTTTTCAAAATGATGGGTGTTTATCAGTTCCGGGTAAATATGGAAATTCAAAACGATATTCATGGATAAAAGTGAAGTATATTGATCAAAACGGGAAAAAAGTTAAACAAAAATTTTATGGAGGTACCCGTTCAGGAGATTATACCGGAATTATTTTTCAGCATGAATTTGATCATATTAACGGGAAATTATATATAGATAAAATTTGTAATTAAATGATATGATTCAATTAAAGAAGATAGATGATGACTTTGCAAAAGATACTGTCAGACTGGAAGATAGAAATAACGGATTTGAAAAAAATTTCATAGGTAATTTTTTATCTAGAATATGGGCTTTATATGGACCACCCAATAGTATTTTATATGAGGGATTTAATTATACATTTCAAGAGAAATATTCCGGATTGATTTTTACCGCTTATTGTGGAGCTTGTGGTTTGGCATATGGAGGGAAATTAGAAGATGAAGAAGCATTAAAACCTATTATAGCTGAATTTGATAAATATTTGTCGCACGTTAAACCTGTTGATTGTGAAATATCCTTTGAAACTGATTTTGGAGTGACTAAGGTGGGGGCTAAAGATGGAATTCCATACGATATTTATGAAGAATAAGAGAAAATAACATGTTTCAGGATACGATTTGTGCACTAGCTACACCTCAGGGTTTAGGTGCTTTAGGCATTATACGGGTTTCGGGGAATAATTCAATAGATATAGTGAATTCGGTTTTTAAAGGGAAAGATCTTACAAAAGTACAATCACATAGTGTACATTACGGATACATTGTAGAGGAAGAAGAAATCATTGATGAAGTAATGGTATCTGTATTTCATGCCCCTAAAACATTTACAGCAGAAAATTTGGTCGAAATTACCTGTCACGGATCTCAATATATAGAACAACAGATAATATCATTATTGGTAAAAAAAGGATGTAGGTTGGCACTTGCCGGAGAATTTACCCAACGGGCTTTTCTGAATGGAAGAATAGATCTGAGCCAGGCAGAAGCAGTAGCAGATTTAATAGCTGCTGAAAACAAAGCAAGTCACGATATGGCTATTTCCCAGATGCGTGGTGGTTTTTCTTCCCTTTTAAAAGAGTTGCGAATAGAACTGCTGGATTTAGCTTCTTTATTGGAATTAGAGTTAGATTTTTCCGAAGAAGATGTCGAATTTGCAGACCGTTCTCAGTTGCTCAACTTAATGGATCGTATTCTCAATACAATACACCCTTTAATAGAATCTTTTTCTTATGGGAATGCAATAAAAAACGGAGTGCCTGTAACTATTTTAGGAAAACCGAACGCAGGGAAATCTACTTTATTAAATGCTTTATTACAGGAAGACCGAGCTATTGTGAGTGATATTGCCGGAACTACCCGAGATACGATTGAAGAATCCCTTATTATTCATGGTATTCAATTTAGGTTTATTGATACTGCCGGTTTGAGGGAGACTCAAGATACCATAGAAGCTATTGGGGTAGCTAAAGCATTAGAAAAAGCAAAACAGGCCTCTATAATTTTGTATCTGGTAGATATAGAACATCTAAATTGGGTTGAAGTTCAGGCTGATTTGAATAAATTTAGCAGAGATAATGTATATATTATAATTTGTTTGACTAAACAAGATAAAAATATCGATTTCAAAAATTCAAATATACCCGAAAATATAAATAAAAAATATACAATACTTACATTAGCTGTAAAAACTAATCCCGATCTTTCTATACTAAAAGAAAAAATGTTTTCATATATAGAAAAACAAAAAACAGCTACACAAACTATAGTAAATAATGCAAGGCATTTAAACGCATTGGTTCGTGCCGAAGAATCTTTGCTATTGAGCAAAGAAGGATTACAAAACGGATTAAGTAGTGAGCTGGTAGCAATTGACTTACGTCGGGCTTTGGAGGCGTTGGGCGAAATTGTAGGACAAGTATCTAACGATGAACTCCTCGGAAATATCTTTGGTAAATTTTGTATCGGAAAGTAATTAGTGATTTCAAACTCATATATTTTTTCGTAGAAAGCACGATTAATAAAGAGTTCTCAATGAAGTATTAGATTACTTTGTTTATAGAAAAATTTATTTAATGAGAATAGAATAGTTAAATGTAGGGTTTATAAAAAGAAAACTTGGATTTATAGTAAAGATTCATTTGTAAATAATGAAGAATCTAAACAATACCGAATTTATAAATTTACAGAAGGAGAAATAGTTGATATTATTATAGATTGGAATGAAGTTCCAAAAGATATGGTAAAAATAATCTACTATGATAAAAATGGAGATAAGATAATCGGTTATATGGTAACTTCTTCTCTACAGTTTTTGGAGGCTGGATGATTTTAGATTCTATATAATTTTAATTGATATAGAGATAAATAGAGTTATGAGATAAACAGTTTTTTGTACATTTGTATAAAACCTGTTTTTAAGAACTTTAATCTTATATCTTCTTTATTTTTTAAGAGTAAAAAGAATGATGAAGAAGTATCAACTATATCTTCACTTGCTCCTAAAATATTAAAAAAAGAAGAAGATATAGAGAAGATTCAACCATATTTAAATAAATTAAAAGATTCTATTAATGTTAAGAGGGTAAGTATTATGGTATTAAAAGGTTCATACATGAAATATTTAAACTAATCATATTAAATGAGACCTAAAGAAATTTTCTCAAAATTTGTTAATTCAAACACCAAAATTGATGTTGAAAAATTAAAGGAGAATAATCCTGAATTATGGAAGAAGTTAAAAAAACAATTTGATACAGGACGAGAGATTGTAGCTGTACAACTTAATAATGGTCTAGATAAGACTAATGAAAATACTTTGAGAGATTACTTAATGGAATATGCTGCCAGATTTCTTAAATATGGACCAATATCGTTTCCTTCTTCTTTCTACACACTAGAGCCTTTTTTTACTTATAATCATCATAATTCAATATTACAATTACATTCTGAAGAAGAATCATATGAAATTTCACTTATTGATTTTTTAGATTTTATTACTGATAAAAATTTCGATTTAGATAAAATTGATTTTTATGAAAATATTTTAGAAAATATAATTTATCATTTTTCATTTTCAACAGATTTTGATGAAATAAATTTCTCAAACAATGAAAATACTTTTTATGTAGGAGGATTATCTTTAATTCGTCAAGGTAATGAAGTGTCAATTTTAATACAAGCAGGTGAGTCCTTTAATAAGGAAGAATCTGAAGAATATTTCAAAAAAAATACTAGGAGCAGCTTAGAGCAATCATTACATCCTTTAAAGAAAACTTTAGGAATGAAACTTACAAATACAAATGATCCAAAAATTGTCTATTTCGAATAAAGAAACGACTTATGGGCTCATAATGTTGGAGTACTTTTTAACTTAGATAATAATAAAATAGATATTCGATTTGTAGCTCGAGATGATAATTTAAGTTATAAAATATTAACTGATGATTTTTATATGCTGTTATGTAGTCAAGGACAGTTATCAGAAAAAGATTTTAAAGAATTTTACGAAAATCATTTGAAAGAATTAAGTAATTATGATGCTGTTTTTGATTTAGCAAAATACTGTTTAGCTCTGCCATATTATATCTTTGAAAATGAAAATAGAATTGTAGATGTAACTTATGAAACAAATTTAAATAAAATCATTAAAGGGGGAATTTCTAAAAGGAAATATGCCTCTGTTCCTAGTGAATATAAAATTTTCGCAAAACCATTATATTATATAGAATCAAACAATCAAGCTGTAATTAAAAGTGAAGTATTAAATGATGAAAGTTTTAAAGTAGAGAAATCAGGATACTGGAAACGCTTAAAATTAAATGAAGAGGGGTTTGATAAAAAAGGTAATAAAATTATCGGAAAAACTTGGGTTGAACGTAATGATGTATATTATTCTGCTCCTAAAGGCATTACTAAAATTTCAAAAGTAGAAGTTTATGAAGGCGAAAATGCTGGATATATATACATAATGAGACAACCTGCATTTGAAGAAAATATTTTTAAAATAGGATTAACAAAAAGAACTACTGAACAAAGAAGTAAAGAGCTTTCAAACACAAGTTCTCCAGATAAGTTTTATGTGATAAATAAATATCATACAAGAGATTGTGTAGTAGCAGAACATCAAATTCATAAAGAATTAGAAATTTATAGATTATCTGATAGAAGAGAGTTTTTTAGATGTGATTTAAGAACAATTATGGATACCTGTGAAACAATTATTAATGAGATAAATAAATAGTATTTGCATAGAATCCTCAACATCAATTATTTTTCACTACTAAAAAGGTACTAATATTTATTATTTTTAATAGTGATAATTTTATATGGTTTTTACTAAATGTGTTACGACTTTCATATTAATATACTATTTATGTGTAGAGTTGATTTCTGTATCGGTAAATAGGCTGGGGCATAAAAAAGAATCCAAGAGAAACAATCAGAAAATAAAACCCTTTATACGTAAGGATTACAGGAATATTTTACTTTCCGATTATTTCCTATCCTATACTTATTCATCTAAAATTTTTATTGATTATTTATTAACTTTTTATCCTAAATTCTCCCAATCAATAAAGCCAGTCAAAAAAAGGATAAAGACACTAGTCATAGAAAGAGTTTGCGACTATTATCGGATTAATAAAAATGGTGGAAATCTATTTCTTAACCCTTTTTTCTTTCTCTTAGATTCCTATTATATGGCTATTAATCAAAAATGATCATCCAATTAATTATAATTTTATTTTCTCAATCTAACTAAAGTTGATGTATAATGAATATAAGATTAAGAAAACGAGAGCTGAAAGAAAAAGGACGATATGCCTTATACTTAGATATTTATGCCTATCAGAAACAATGGCAGGAGAATTTAAAACTCTACCTTGAAAACGACAAAGGAAATCCTACCCTTAGGCAGATGAACAAGCAAACTATGTCTGTTGCAGAAAAAATAAAAGTAGGAAGACTATTCCAGATACAAAACGATGTCTTTGGCTTTAAACAACTCGAAAAAATTTACAGAACGTTTAATGAATTCTTCTATGAATTATGGCAGGAAAGAGAAAGGACAGGCATAAACTTCGATAGTTGGGATAGTGTCTCTAAACACCTTAATAATTTCAATGAAAATATCCCATTCACACACTTAACAGAAAGATACTTGGAAGAATTCAAAGCCTATTTACTTACCAAAGTAAAAAACAATACTGCTTCCCAATATTTCAATATAATGAAGCATGCAGTACATGAAGCCTTTAGAAGAAAATTATTAAGAGAAGACCTCGCCAAACGAGTAAAATCTATAAAAACAGTAGATACCAAAAGAGAATTTCTAACAAAAGGAGAAATAGAGAGCCAGATACAAACCGAATGCTGGTACGATGTATTAAAACAAACCTTTTTATTTTCGTGCTTTACAAGATTACGTTGGTCAGATGTAAATAAATTAGTCTGGAAAGAAATCCAAATCATAAATGAAGTACATTATATTGCCTTCACCCAGAAGAAAACGAAGGACGCCGAATTACTACCTATTTCTGAAATAGCAGTAAAAACTATTAGGAGAAAGAAGAGAAGACGAAGATAGGGTATTTACAGGATTTAGATACAGTGATTATATGAATACAGCACTATTACAACGGTGTTTGAGAGCAGGAATTACTAAACATATTACCTTTCATTGTGCCAGATATACAAACGCCATTTTGTTTTTGAATAACGGAGTAGATATATTTACGGTATTAAAGATGTTAGGACATAAGGATTTAAAAACTACTTCTATTTAATTTATTTGAATGAAATTCAATAATAAGTTTTTTAGTTAGTAGAATAAAATAATTACATTCAGTTAAGATTATTGTTTTATCTTAGTTGTGGTAAAGAATGATAAAATAAGGGTTAAAAAGGATTAAAAATAGAGTAATTAACGAATATCAATATTTATAATATGAAAAATAAAAAATGTGAAAATTGGATAGTGAAAAATTGGAAGATTCTAAAATATAATATGAAAAATAAAAAATGTGAAAAATGGATAGTGAAAATTGGGATGATTCTAAGTATTTCATTGTTTTTATATTGTATAATATATATTTATACTTATTATTCTAATAATAATATCCTTTGGTATGTACCTGATAGTTTTAAAAAAGGAATGAAAGGAGAAAATATTAGTTTATCTCCAAATGAAGTAGGTGATTCAATAGGTGGAATATTGAGCCCAATAGTGGGTTTGTTAGCTTCTATTCTTACATTTATTGCGTTCTATATACAAAAAATCGCAAATAATGAAATCAAAGATCAATTTAAAATACAACAATTTGAAAATCAATTTTATGAAATGTTGCGACTTCATAAAGAGAATGTAAATGAGATAGAAATAAAAACAAATTCAGGTAAAGAGATAAGAGGTAGGTTAGTTTTTTATGAGATGAAAAAAGAATTGGAATTACTTTTAACCTTTATAAAAAATTATAATAGTAAATCTTTGTTAAATAGTGATTTATTTATTGAAGCCTATGATAAATTTTTTTGGGGATTTAATAATGAGAAAAAAATTTCAAAAAAATCATCTTCAAAAGTTGATTTTGATGATTCTTCTTCTTTCGAAGCAAAATTAATTAACTTAAAAGAGGGGAAAGAAGTGGAAGATTTTGATATAGTTAATTTAAAGAAAAATTTAAATATACCTTTATTAGAGGGTTATCATGCTTATTTAGGACATTATTATCGTCATTTGTTTCACACTGTAAAATTTATTGTAAATAAAAGGTTTCTAACTTATGAGATAAAACTTAATTATTTAAGGATTTTAAGAGCCCAATTATCAAACTATGAGCAAATAATGTTATTTTATAATTGGTTAAGTAAGTATGGTCGTGCATGGGAAAATAAAGAAAATCATTTTTTGACTGAGTATAAAATGATACATAATCTTTGGTATGAGGAATTATTGGAAGATGAGTATGTTATCAAAAAATTAAAAAAATTAGTTAAAGTATATAAAAAACGGCTTAAGTATTCAGATAATTTATTTGAGATGGGAGATAATAAACTTCAATAATAAAATTATATTTTCTAAACATTATAATTTCGGCTAGTTAGTTCACTTTAATTTTAAACATTAAAATCTTTTGGGGATTTTAAAGAAAAAATTTACTTTCTGCATTAAAAGTAACCAATCAAAATAAAGATAAATAAAAAATGAATTAAATATATTTATATCAAACAATTACATGCATTAATTCAGATTTTTCCAAAACCTTATTTTTTAATTTACTTTAAATATTTACCGTGTGTGTAAAAGAAAATATAATTTTGCTTCATTAATTCAACTGAAAAATTGATATGAATACTCTTTTATTATCCATAATAATAGGCTTAATCATAGGCTCTATTGATGTAGTGCCAATGATTATACAAAAGCTTCCTCGGTACTCGATTGTTGCTTCATTTTTGTTTTTCTTATTCATTTCTATAATTATATTTCACTCAAATATTCCTTATCTTGTGTGGTGGTTGCAAGGTGCAATAATTTCAATCGCAATGATGTCGCCCGTATTAATTCATGTAGGAGCTACAGATAGAAAACCAATTCTTATTATAGCTCTTAATACAATAATTCTGGGTACATTGATTAGTATTGCCAAATATTTTTTATTATAATAATATTAAAATGATTTTTCTAATTCAATCTTAAATATTGTCTATGTATTTTTACTAAAAAAATGGCTCATAAAAGTGTTTTTTTGGATATTCTTTTCGAATGCCACTCAATAAAGCCAAATTCCTTTATAATAAATCTTTCTTTTATAAAAATCTGTTAGCATATGATGAAAGAAAAAGTTTATTACATAAAAAAAACTGTTTACTATTGTGCATTTCATAATATTCAAGAGTCAAAAATGTTACAAGTATTATATAAAACTTATTGAAAATTATTTAAATTGGTTTTTTTTAAGATTTGGAAGTAGACTAGAGCAGGGGGCGCTAAGAGTAGGGCTAAAAAAACCGATATACATAGTAAAAAAGTCAGAGATAAATGTAATATACAGACAATGAAAAAAATAGCATTATTTTTTAAGATATTATTAATTACTCAGGGTTTTGGTCAAAATCAGTATGAAGAATTATCAGGAAATTATTTGTCAAATAGTAAAACGTGTAAGGCAAATTTATTTATAGAAAAAAAAGGCACCTATCAATTAAATATAAATGATAAATACAAAGATTCTGGACTAGTGCATATTTCCAAAAAAGAAAAAAAATTATACATAAATTTTGGAGATATAAGTTCCTTATATACAAAAGATACAATTTTTCTTCAGAATTCAGGGAATTCAATGAGTCCTTATATTCGTTTTGATAATTGTGATGAAAAATTTATTCAACTTATAAAAGCTAAAAATAAAAAAAGTAAATATTCAGAACTTATAAAAGATCTAGATAACGATAAAATTAAAGATACTATTTTTATAAGTGAAGAAGAAACAAGAATAATATGTAAACTTTCTTCTTGCAACTTTAAAGAGATTAAAAGTAAGAAACTTGACTTCTTAAATGAAAATTCCGGAATAGTTGATATAAAAAATGGATTTGAATTTTATAATAATTGGATGAGAGCAGGTTATAAAAACCAATTTAGATATAATCCTAAATTAAAAAAAATACAACTTATAGGAATGAGTAGGTTTGAATTTGGTCCGGCTAATAATGATGGGAGCGGAGAATCAAGTGTAAATCTGTTAACGAATCAGTATATAGGAAAATGGAGTTATTATGATGTAAATAAAGATTATTTAGTAAAGATGTCGGAAATCAGGGCAAAGATGATTTTCCCTAAAATATATTTAGAAGATTTTAGTAGTGACATATACTTTGATTATTCTGAAAAATGTTCAGAATTATACTCTAAAAAGAAGCAGGATTTATTAAATAAAAAAGAGTAAGAAAGAATTAGAGTTATAAAATTAATTTTCTAAAAAACAAAAACTCTAATAGTTGGTCCACTTTAACTTTAAAGAGTAAAATCATATAGGCAGATTTTAATGAAATGTTTGGTTTTAATAGAAAATATAATGTATATAGATCAAATAATAATTGATATTACTTGCTTAATTTTTTAATATTACAAATAAATTGAAGATAAACAAATTTTAATTTATAATATTTACCCTCTCATATTTGTTTACAAATATAAAAAGTTATAAAAAAAAGTAAGCTAGATAATAATCCCCCTTGGTTTAAGTATATGAAAATTAGGGGATATCTTTCTTTTATAACTTATAATAAGTGTATTGTTGGTAATAAAAAAAATAAAAAAATGGATTTTGACATTACCTTTAAATTATAAAATATAAGGTTGATAACAGGTTATTTATTCAGATAAGGAATAATATGGAAATTTATAAATAATGAGTGAAAAAATAGTTGATTATGGACATCAAAAAAAAACTATCTGAACGAATAAAAATGGAAGATATCGATGGAATACTTGAGATAACTCATACTAGTGATACTAAAAAGCAGGAGCTGTATAATATACTCATAGGCAAAGATGAAAAAATGGGTTGTCAAGCAGCGTGGATATTTACTCATTTTTCAGCACAAGATAATAAATGGCTATATAAAAAACAAAATGAGTTGATTGATACACTTTTGAATTGCAAACACGGAGGAAAACGAAGACTTATTCTTAGTTTACTCTATAAACAACCCTTTATGGAACCAATAAGAGTCGATTTTCTTGATTTTTGTTTAGAACGAATAATTACAGTAAAAGAATTAGCCGGAGTACAATCTCTTTGTATAAAAATTGCTTATGAATTATGTCGTCCTTTTCCAGAACTGATTCAAGAACTGAAATCAATACTAGAAATGATGGAAGGAGACTTATCTCCGGCAATTCTGAATGTTCGAAAAAGCATACTGAAAGCTATTCAAAATGGAAAAAGCTTGCAAAAAATTTAACCTTTTTTAGAAATGTAAACTAAGGTAATGAACCTATAAATTTTTGCAGATTTTTATAAATTAACAATTATTGTAATGTTGCAAAATTTATCATTGTTAAATATCCAGTTCCGAACCTTTAATAAATAAAAAATGGTACAAAGAAAATATAATATATAGATTAAAATGAGGATACTGTAAATAAAACCTTATTTAGCGGACAATCAAAATCTATTTTTAATATTTTCCGTATAAGTTATTATCAAATTAATTAAGATAAACTTTAATTTAATAGATCATCATTTCGTTCTTCTTATTATATTCTATACTCTTTTCACCATAAGCCCATATATTAAATCGTTCATTATTAATAATAAATTCAAAACTGATAAATTAAATATTTTTTATAGATTATAAGTTAGCTTCATAAAAATTTTACAATTATCTATAGAAAAATATAAAAATTTAAAAAATAAAGTAATTCAATAAAAAAAGAATATATAACAGACTTTATAACTAAAAAAAATTCTAGATACTAAAAATTACAAATTTTCATTATTAATCATATATTTAATAAAAGTATAGGTGTATGTATAATATTTTATATTATATAATTATAAAAAACAGTGAATATTAAGTAGAAGGCATGATTTTTGTATCTTTAATAGCCTTATATTTATTTTCCTCTCAAGACATTACAGAATAATCACAGTTACCCCAAAAATATCCACTGAAACATTTTAATTTTTTAATATAATGAAGAAAAATTGGTTAGTTTTCCTTTTTGCATTAAATGCATTTGTCCTTTTTGGTCAAATAGGAATAGGTACGCAAAATCCTGATAAATCATCACTTTTAGAAATAAGTGCTACTGATAAAGGCTTTTTGCCACCAAGAGTAAATCTTACTTCTGTAAAAGATGTAACGACCATACAAAACCCCGCAATTGGTTTACTTATTTATGAACCTGATGGTTTTACAGAGACAATTGGAGCGGTAGTATATAATAGAGAAGCAGGAGTTTATATGTATAACGGAAATGAATGGCAAAGACTTTTAACTGGTGATAGTTCTTCTCCTATAGAAGGAAGGAACCTTGTTGGGGTAAAAATTGCCATTAATCAATCAGGGGATGTTACTTTAAGTGGATCTCAATCCTATGGATTGTTGCTTCAAAATTCATCTGTAACTATAAATCCTAAGTTTGTTAAAGGAATTTGGCCTTCAGAATCTAGCAGTCCAACAGATATTCTTTCTGAAAAAAATGGAGATTCAGGAGCTTTACTTTTTGAAAATAAATTAAATAACCAGGCAAATTTTTTTAGGATCAATTTTGAATACACTATTAAACAAAAAAAACCAGTTTCTACCGGTTTTTTTAATATTTCCATTACCTCTATAGCCTCAGGAGAGGTTATTTATTCTGATGAAATATTAGTTCCCGGAGGAACAGATGTGGGTAGAAATATACCATTTCAGCTATTTTTTCCAACGATTTCAGATGCAAATTCAATAAAATCAGGATATAAAATTACTTTTAATGTAGATACTGCAGGATCTACAGAATTATCTAATAATATTGGAATTACTATGAAAGATATATTAAGAATAAACTAGTCGATTTATAAGGTTAAATAAAATGCGATTATTTCCATATTAATAAACTACAGTATAAGAGGGAAAACTAATTAGTAATTAAATTATCAATAGTTTATCTTTAATTAAGAAAAACGAGAGATAGGTAACTATACTATAATAGTGTACCTTTGCTATATGAAAGAAGAAAATCAAAGCAAAAATATACTATCTCATTTAGGAATTGAAAGTCTGAATGCTATGCAGTTAGCGACTAAGGACGCGGTAATGAAAGAGTCTGAAGTTGAAGTGTTATCACCCACAGGTTCTGGAAAAACACTGGCTTTTTTAACCCCTATTTTACAATTGCTCAATGAAAGCCTGTCCGATGTACAAGCTTTGGTGGTTGTACCTTCACGAGATTTGGCTTTACAGATAGAGCAGGTTTGGAAAAAAATGGGAACTTCATTTAAGGTGAATGTTTGTTATGGAGGGCATTCTATGAATACAGAATTGAAAAATTTAAATACTCCTCCGGCTCTGCTTATCGGAACCCCTGGAAGGCTCTATGATCATATAGAAAAGAAAACTTTTGATACATCTTTCGTTAAAATTTTGATACTAGACGAATTTGATAAATCTCTTCAATTAGGTTTTCATGAGGAAATGAGGAAAATTATCGAAAAACTTCCTAATCTAAAAAAGAAAATTCTTCTTTCTGCAACCTCTGATGTTGAGATTCCTGATTTTGTTGGAATGAAATCACCTTTATTACTTTCATATTTAAAAGAAGATAAAAAAGAATCACTTACAATTAAATTGGTTTTATCTCCAGAAAAAGATAAAATAAAAACATTGATTTTTCTTATTTGCTCGTTGAACTCAGAGCCTGCTTTAATTTTCTGTAATCACAGAGAAGTGACAGAAAGAGTTAGTGAATTTTTAAATAAAAATGGAATATTTTCCGGGTATTATCATGGAGGAATGGATCAAGAAGAAAGAGAACGTATTTTAATTCAGTTTCGTAACGGAAGTTTAAATTATTTGGTGACTACAGATCTTGCTGCACGCGGATTGGATATTCCAGAAATGAATCATGTAATTCATTACCATATTCCGGGAAAAGAAAGCGAATTTATCCATCGTAACGGACGTACAGCTCGTATGCAGGCGAAGGGAAACGCCTATATTATACAATATAAAGAAGAACCATTACCCGATTATATTAACAATCATGTAGATATCTTATCTGTAAGTAACAAGAACCCATTGCCAAAACTTCCTGAATATAAAACGATTTATATAAGTGGAGGAAAAAAAAATAAATTGAATAAAGGAGATATTGTAGGGTTCTTTTTACAAAAAGGGAAGCTTGAAAAAAATGATGTAGGAATAATTGAAGTAAAAGATTTTATTTCTTTTGCAGCTGTGCGAAAATCTTCCGTTAAAACATTGTTGGAAAATGTAAGAGGGGAAAAAATGAAAGGTAAAAAATATAAAATTGAAATAGCTAGGAATGTAATTAAAAAAGAAGATTAAAAAATATAATTATTTTTTTTAATTATTATTTAATATAAATTTTCAATAAAAAAAAGCATCTATTATTAGATGCTTTTTTATTGAGCGGAAGACGAGGGTCGAACTCGCGACATTCAGCTTGGAAGGCTGACGCTCTACCAACTGAGCTACTTCCGCTTATTTTCATTGCAATTTTACAACTTTTTTTCTATACATCAGTAATTTTATTCATTTTTTTTATGAGTGGAATAAAAAAAATAAATTTAAATTATTGGCTTGTAGTGTTTTATTGAGAAAATAAAAATTTTAAAATAAAGGATATATGCCTTTTAATAATTTTTAAATTTAAAATTATAAAACTATTTTTTCTCCCTGCACCGGAAATATTAATTTAATTCCATATACATTATTCTCTTGAAGTTCTTTTTTAATAGTATCGATATTATTTCCCGAAGGTTTTAAATGAGTTATAATAACAGGCAGATTTTTTAAGTGATCTTTACCGGCATATGTGGCTAATTTACCAAGCTCTTCCTGTAAAAGAGCAGGGGTTAAATGTCCAAATAAAGAAGTTTCAGGCTGAGAATTGGGGAAGGATACTTCTATTAAAATAGCCAGTAATCGATGTTGGATAAGTAAAGGAGAAATACTTTTCCAAAGTATATCCAGTTGATTACTTTTTTCTATACGGTCGGCCCCGGTATCTCCTAAATATAAAATAGATTTTTGATCAGAGTTGATTAAAACGGCAGAACCTATATAGGGATTTCCATGGCTTAATTGGAAGATTTGTCCTTGAAGATGCGTGTTTTCTATTTTAAATTTTTCTAGAGGATTTAAAGAGATATATTTATATTTATTCAATATCGGAGGGTTTCCTTCATTGGCAAAATTGATCCAAGGACCGTTAGTGAAATAAAAATTTTTTAATATATCGATTACCGGAGAAAGCCCATAAATGTTTTTTGGATTATCTTCCGGAGAGTTAATAATTAATCCATCCAAATGATCTAAATGACCATGAGAAATAAAATATCCCTTAATATACTTTTTCAACACAGTATCTGAACTGACTTTAAAAGTTCCTTTCATAATAGCTTTATCTATTCCGGCGTGTAAGGAACCTGCATCCAGAGATATAAATTCATTTTTATCTTTTTCACCTAATAAATAAGCAGATAAATTACTTTCATCTCTTCCTCCATATATCCCTAAGGGAATAAGATCGAAATTTTGAGCTTGAATAAATGAAAAAGATAATATAAATATAAAGAATACAGAAGAGTATGATTTCATTTTGAAAAGTTAAATATGTACAGCGAAAATAATACAAAGAGTTTTTCTATAAAAATAAAAAATCATAAATTAAAATTGTCACTCATATTATGAAATGTCAAAAAAATAAGAAAAAAATTTTTTATAAATAATTCATAAAAATATGTAATACAAGTGTATAGCTACATATGGGGCTATATATAGCAAGAAAAAAAGATCTTTTAAGAAAGGATAAAATAAAGGGAATCCCTATTTAGAAAAAATATTGTATTTTTGTAACCTAGAAACAAGTTTTTGTAGGTTTAACTTCTCCGTCAGTTTTCCAGCCATTATTTGTAATTTATAACAAAAAAATAACTATTTAGGTAGTTAAAATACATTATGACATTTAAAGATTTAAAAATTATTGAGCCTATTTTACGAGCTCTTAAAGAACAAAGATATTTAACCCCGACCCCAATACAACAAAAAGCTATCCCCATATTATTACAAAAAAAAGATATATTAGGTTGTGCCCAAACTGGTACAGGTAAAACTGCTGCCTTTTCAATTCCGATAATTCAATTGTTAAGTCTAGAAAGAAATAAAAATAACAAGGATAGAGAAATTAAAGCACTAATTTTAACCCCCACACGGGAGTTAGCAATTCAAATTAATGATAGTTTTACAAAATATAATAAATATTTAGATATAAAACATACAGTAATTTTTGGAGGGGTAAAACAAAAAATTCAAGTTGATAACCTTCAAAAAGGGATTGAGGTTTTAATAGCAACTCCAGGTCGTTTATTAGACTTAATTCAACAAGGATTTATACAACTGAATAAAATTAAGTATTTTGTTTTAGATGAAGCTGATCGAATGTTGGACATGGGATTTATACACGATATTAAACGAATATTGCCTAAACTTCCTAAAGAGAAACAAACTTTGTTTTTTTCAGCGACTATGCCTCCGGTAATTTCAGGTTTGGCAAATTCTATATTACATAATCCTGTAAAAATAAAAGTAACTCCGGTTTCATCCACAGCAGATACTATTAAACAATCTATTTACTTTGTTGAAAAACTAGAAAAAAAAGATTTATTAATCAAGCTAATAAAAGAAACCGATAAAAAATCCATATTGGTTTTTACAAGAACTAAATATGGGGCAGATAAAATTGCCCGAGTATTATGTAAAGCAAAAATAAATTCTGAAGCCATTCATGGAGATAAATCGCAGAATTCAAGACAAAGAGCACTAATAAATTTTAAAACAGGCAAAACACAAGTTCTGGTAGCTACAGATATTGCGGCCCGAGGAATAGATATTCATGAATTGGAATGGGTAATTAATTATGATTTGCCTAATGTTCCGGAAACTTATGTTCATAGGATTGGAAGGACAGGCAGAGCCGGTAATAATGGAACGGCAATATCTTTTTGTGCTCAAGATGAGAGACCTTACTTGAAAGAGATTCAAAAGTTAATTGGAAAAAAGATAAAGGTAATTTCTTCAGAATTAGAGATTGTTTAGTATACAGGTATGATTTTGAAAAACCTGCTTTATGAAACCATGAAGCAGGTTTTTTATTTTAGATAAAAGAGTTAGTATGATTTACAGATAGTACTATAAATTTTCATGTTTTTTTATGATAAAAAAGTATAATTATACAATATTAAATGTGGTTAATTCATTATATAATAAGTATTTATAAAAATATTTTTTGAATATTAAAATATTTTTATATTTAAGCAAAAAATAAATGATTATATATGCTTTACCATTAACACAAATAATAACAGAAACATTTACAAGTTTTGAATTATTATTAGCAGCTACACCCGTGTTGTTGTTAATTCTGCTTTTAGGTATATTAAAAATGGATGGGGAAAAAAGTGCGATCTTTACTTTAATTGTTACCATATTTATAGCTGTATGGGGATATCATTATTCTTTATCAGAAATCGGATTAACGTTAGTTTATGGCGTATTAAAAGCTATTTTTCCAATACTCATTATTATATTAATGGCAATTTTCAGCTATAATGTGCAAGTATATACCCAAAAAATGGAAGTTATTAAAGATCAGTTTTCATCAATTTCAACGAATAAAAGTATTCAAGTGCTATTATTAACTTGGGGGTTTGGAGGTCTTTTAGAAGGAATGGCAGGTTTTGGGACAGCTGTTGCCATTCCAGCTGCTATTTTAATCAGTTTAGGATTTAAGCCTATTTTTTCAGCTGTTGCCAGTTTAATTGCTAACAGTGTAGCTACGGGTTTTGGAGCAGTAGGAACGCCTATAATAGTATTAGCCAGAGAAATAGGAATGTCAGAACATTTGCAATCGATAAGTTCTGATGTAGTAATACAATTATCTGTATTAATGTTTTTAATTCCTTTTATATTAGTAACTCTTACAGACCGAAGATTAAATTCTATCCCTAGAAATATTTTTTTAAGTCTATTGGTAGGAGGAATTTCTTTAATAGTGCAGTATTTTTCAGCTTTGCTTATAGGAGCAGAAACCCCTGCTATCTTAGGGAGCTTAGCTTCAATTATTGTAATTATAGCTATTGGTAAAATAACGGAGACAAAAAAAAGTGAAAATAAAGTAATAAAAAAACATTCTTACAAAGAAATAATTCAAGCTTGGAGTATATATGGTTTAATATTAATTTTTATATTATTGACAGGACCTTTATTATCGATTAAAAAATCTTTAGACCCTATAGTTTCCTATACATTTAATCTAAATATTTATGATGCTATTTCGCAAACAGATAAAATCAGACATATTAAAATTTCTTTAATAGATACTGGGGTATTGTTATTTTTAGGTTCTATTTTAGGAGGATTGATACAAGGAGCTCGTTTAAAAGATTTATTATCTTTATTAGTGAAAACCCTATTACAACTTAAAAAAACCGTAATTACTGTAAGTGGTTTGATTACTTTATCTACTATAATGGATTTTTCTGGAATGATTGGAGTTTTAGGGGTTTCCTTAGCTACTACAACTGGTTTTTTATATCCTTTATTTGCACCTTTGATCGGTTGTTTGGGAACTTTCCTTACGGGTAGTGACACTTCATCTAATATACTGTTTGGAAAATTACAAACTACTGTAGCAGATAGAATAGGTGCAGATAAAGGATGGCTGGCAGCTGCTAATGCTTCCGGGGCAACAGGAGGTAAAATTATATCCCCACAAAGTATTGCGGTTGCAACTTCTTCTTGTGGACAACAAGGAAAAGAAGGGGAGATAATGAAAAAAGCATTTCCTTATGCGCTACTTTATATTATTGTAGCCGGATTGATTGTTTATTTTGGTGGGTAAACATAAAAAAATATGATAAAATTTATATTAAATAATTTTTTAAAAACTATATATACGCTTTTAAATTAAGAGAATTATTTTTTACCATATCTTCATTAAATTATATGATATGTATTTAATTTAATTTTATAATTAATCTGTATTTTTACATAAAATATGTATATTTATTTATTAATTAAGTGTAATTTGATTTGTTTTATAACAAATAATTTTTAAGTATAATTGTACCGAAATTTTAAGATAGATTTTAAATATAAAAATAATAAATAAAGAATTATGAAAAAAATATCTTTGGCATTAGCTTTTTTTATAGGATGTTCTTATATGTTTTGTCAGTTGGCAATTGTAAAAAATGTAGGAGATTTTACTACCCTCAGAGTTTTCGATAAAATACCTGTTGAGTTAATTTCTTCTTCTGAATGTAAAGTAGAAATAACGGGAACTAAAAATGGAGATGTGCAAGTAATAAATAAAAATGGTGAATTAAAGATAAGAATGACCACACTAAAACTTTTAGCAGGAGATAATGTAAAAGTAAAAGTTTATTATAAACAGTTAAAAGATATTCAAGCAAGTGAAGGTGCTGTGATAAAAAGTAATGACAGGATCGAAGAAGGATCATTATCCTTAAATGTGAAAGAAGGAGCCAAAATAGAATTAGAAATAGAAGTTCAAAGATTAAAGGCTAATATAAACACAGGGGGAGAAATATATCTTACAGGAGAGTCAAAAGAGCAAGATATTGTTATTACTTCAGGTGGAAATTATTATTCAAAAGACTTAGATACCCAAAAAACGATGATTGCAATTAATGCAGGAGGAAATGCAGAGGTAAATGTTTCAGAAACTCTAGAAGCTAAAACTCGTGCTGGAGGTGTAATTGATGTTTATGGACGACCTAAACATGTAAACAAAAAAACACTTGCCGGGGGAAAAATAAATATAAATTAAATATATGAAAAAGTATTAAATATTGTTGTATTATATTAGTATAGGTTGTAAATTTACCTCCCTTTTCAAAAAAGGAATTAGAATATTAGTTTAATTAGTTTAGTTTAGATTGTAGCTAAAGAAATTAATTCTTTTGCTACAATTTTTTATTTAAAAGAAAGAGATTTTCTCACTCTTTGTAAAGTTTTATCTGCAATTTTTTTCGTTTTTTCTGCACCATCACATAATATTTCTTCCAATAAAGGCAAATGGTTCATATAATAATTATATTTTTCCCGAGCCTCTCCAAATTCTCTTAAAAGAACCTCTAATAGAGCTTTTTTAGCATGCCCATATCCATATCCTCCAGCTAAATAATTTTCTCTCATAATTTCAGTTTCTTCAGGTGTGGCTACCAGTTTATATATTGAAAAAGCGTTACAAGTATCAGGATTTTTAGGCTTTTCTAAAGGAGTAGAGTCTGTTACAATTGACATAATTTGCTTTTTCAATTCTTTTTCCGGAGCAAAAATTTGTAGAGTATTTCCACGAGATTTGCTCATTTTATTTCCGTCAATTCCTGGAACATACATAGTATTTTGTTGTAATTTAGATTCAGGAAGTACTAAAACATCCCCGTGAATGTTATTAAATTTTTGAGCAACATTTCGTGTCATCTCTAAGTGTTGCAACTGATCTTTTCCAACTGGTACAACTTGAGCATCATATAATAGAATGTCTGCAGCCATCAACATGGGATAAGTAAATAAACCTGAATTAACATCTTCTAATCGATCTGCTTTATCTTTAAAACCATGAGCCAAAGCTAATCTGCTATATGGGAAATAACATAATAAATACCACATTAATTCGGTTACCTGAGGTATATCTGATTGACGATAAAAAAAGGTTTTAGATGTATCTAAACCACAAGCCAGCCATGTAGCAGCAATTTCATATGTATTTTTTTTAAGTACTTCAGCATCTTTAATCTGAGTCATTGAATGTAAATTAGCAATGAAAAAGAATGATTCATTTTCTGAATTTTTACTTAATTGAATTGCTGGAACTATAGCGCCTAACAAATTACCTAAATGAGGAGTCCCGGTGCTTTGTATACCTGTTAATATTCTCATAAATTACTACTTAAAATACAAAATTACACATTATAGGATTTAAAACTGTTGTGTTAAAAATAATTATTTTTATTATGCTAGATAGTATTAAGTTTATAATCTTTATTTAAACCATTCTTTAGGAAAAACTTTAGGTCTGAAAAAATATGTCCAAGCTAAAATAATGGCTCCGATAGTGATAGAAGAATCTGCTACATTAAATATATAATTAAAGAATTGTATTTTTTTTCCACCCCAAATAGGAAACCAATCAGGGAGAAAAGTATCTATTAAAGGAAAACGTAACATATCCACCACACAACCTCCAAAAAGCGGAGCATAACCTTTAAAATTCAATTTAGAAATCCCTGAATATTCTAACCATTCTCCTGAAACGGAATTATATGTGGTACCTGAATCAAATATGACTCCATAAAAAATACTGTCAATCAAATTTCCGATAGCACCTGCAAAAATTAATCCGGCAGGAATAATAAAAAACCAAGAAGTTGCTTTTTTGGACCATTTATTTATATAATAAGCCATAAAACCAATTAAGACAAATCGTAACAAGCTTAATCCTATTTTCCCTAAAAAACCTCCTAATTGTACTCCATAGGCCATTCCCGGATTTTCAACATAAGAAAAGTAAAACCAATTAAATACTTTTACTTCATCATGTAGACTAAAGTGTGTTTTAATATAAATTTTAGAAGCTTGGTCAATTAAAAGGATAATAAAGGTTATCCATAAAACTTTTTTCATTCTATTGCTGCATATTTTTAGCTTCTATACTTAAGGTAGCATGAGGTACTGCTTTTAATCGTTCTTTACTGATTAATTTACCGGTTATTCTACAAATTCCATAGGTTTTATTTTCAATTCTTATTAAGGCATTTCGCAAATCCCTTAAAAATTTTTCCTGACGGGCAGCTAACTGTGCATTACTTTCTTTACTCATGGTTTCAGAGCCTTCTTCAAAAGCTTTAAAAGTTGGAGAAGTATCATCTGTCCCATTATTCAGGTCATTAACAAATGCTTCTTTAAGCATAGTTAAATCATTTTCGGCTTTTTCTATTTTGTCTAAAATGATAGTTTTAAATTCTTCCAGTTCTTCGTCAGAGTATCTTAATTTTTCTTCGGACATAGGTTTAAGTTTTTTTGAGTAAAATAGTTATTTTTATGTCATTAATATCTAATTCATTTCCATTTAAAATAGTATTAGAAAATACTATATCCTGAGTTAAGGTTTCTGAACAGATATATTCTTTATTTTGACTAACAGCGTTTTCAATTTCTTTATTGGACTGGATTTCTAGATAAATTCTATCTGTAACTTCTAGTCCCTGGTTTTTTCGTAGGTTTTGAATTTTATTTACTAATTCTCTGGCTATTCCTTCAGATATTAAATCTGGAGTGAGGGATATATCCAGAGCTACAGTTAGTTTACCGTCAGAAATCATGGTCCATCCGGTAACATCCTGTGTTCGTATTTCTACATCATCTAAAGTTAATTTATAACCTTGTACCATGATACTTCCCTGAGCTTCAAAATCCTGAATTTGAGCATTAGTAAAGGTATTTAATTCTTCAGATACTTTTTTTAGATCTTTTCCTAATTTAGGTCCTAAAGTTTTGAAATTTGGTTTTAGTGCTTTACTAATAATATCTGAAGATTTTTTAGAATCTAATAATTGTATTTCTTTAACATTTACTTCTTGTTTAATGAGAGTAGATACAGATTCTATAATTTTTTGGGTTTGTAGATCTAAAACTGGAATTATAATTTTTTGTAATGGCTGACGTACTTTTATATTTTCTTTTTTTCGTAAAGAGAAAACCATACTAGTTATCTGCTGAGCAATATGAGTTTCTTTAAGTAATGATTCATTTATTTCAGAAGTATTTTTCTTAGGAAAATCTGATAGATGAACAGACTCAAAAGATTCTTTATGTGTTATATTATTAAGGTCTTGATATAGTCTGTCTGAAAAGAAAGGAGCTATAGGAGACATTAATTTAGATACTGTAATTAAACATTGGTAAAGGGTTTGATAAGCAGATATTTTATCAGTTGAGTATTCTCCCTTCCAAAAACGTCTTCTTGAAAGTCTTACATACCAGTTGCTTAAATTATCTATTACAAAGCTATTTATTGTTCGAGCCGCTTTAGTAGGTTCATAGTCAGAGAGATATTCATCTACTTCTCCTATTAAAATATTTAATTCAGAAAGTATCCATTGGTCCAGTTCATTTCTTTCATGGAAAGGAATGTCATTTTCATCATACTTAAATTTATCTACATTGGCATATAGGGCAAAGAAAGAGTAAGTATTATAGAGTGTTCCAAATATTTTACGTCTTACTTCATCTATTCCTTCTAAATCGAAACGAAGATTATCCCAAGGTTGGGCATTAGATATCATATACCAACGGGTAGCATCGGGACCATACATGGCTAAAGTTTCAAATGGTTCCACTGCATTTCCCTTACTTTTGGACATTTTATTTCCGTTTTTGTCTAAGACTAGACCATTAGAAACAACATTTTTAAAGGTAATGCTATCAAATACTAAGGTTCCTATGGCATGTAAAGTATAGAACCATCCGCGAGTTTGATCTACTCCTTCACAGATAAAATCGGCTGGATAAAATTGATTATTATCAATAAGTTGTTTGTTTTCAAAAGGATAGTGCCATTGGGCATAAGGCATGGAACCTGAATCAAACCAAACGTCAATCAAATCATTTTCCCGTTTCATGGGTTTTCCGGATTTGGAAACAAGAATTATGGCATCTACAATATTTTTATGAAGATCTATTTTTTCATAATTTTCTTCTGAAAAATCGTTTATGATAAAGTCTTTGAAAGGATTATTCTGCATAAATCCTGCTTCGATAGATTCTTCTATTTTATGGATAAGTTCTTCTAGGGAACCAATTATAATTTCTTCTTTTTTATCTTCAGTCCTCCATATTGGTAGCGGAATTCCCCAATACCTAGATCGAGAAAGATTCCAGTCGTTAGCATTTTCAAGCCAATTACCAAACCTTCCTTCACCTGTAGCTTTAGGCTTCCAATTGATGGATTGGTTAAGTTCTGTCATTCTTTTTCGAACTTCGGGAATTTTTATGAACCAAGAGTCTAATGGATAATATAAAATAGGGGTGTCTGTTCGCCAACAATGTGGATAGTTGTGAACATATTTTTCCACTTTAAATGCTTTGTTTTCTATTTTTAATAAAATAGCTATTTCTACATCTATAGATTTTTCTGGAGCTTCACCGGGTTTATAATATTCATTTTTTACATATTTATTTCTAAATCCTTCCGGTAAAGATTCAATATATTTTCCTTGTAGATTTACCAGTGGCACCGGATTGTTGTTTTCATCCAAAACAAGTAAAGGAGGTACACCTTGTTCTTTAGATACACGTGCATCGTCTGCCCCAAACGTAGGGGCTGTATGAACTATTCCGGTTCCGTCTTCTGTCGTTACAAAATCTCCTTCTATTACAACAAAAGCATTTTCAGCATCTTTATATGGTAAAGCCCATGGAAGTAATTGCTCATATTTAATACCTAAAAGTTCTTTTCCTTTGTATTCTTTAAGAATCTTGTACGGAATTTCTTTGGTTTCTGAAGAAAAGCTTTTGAATTTTTCTTCAGATTCGGTTAGTTTGAATTTTTTTCCAAACTGATAGTTTATAAGATTTTTAGCTAATATTACATTTATTGGTTCAAAAGTATATTGATTGAAAGTTTTAATTAATACATAATCGATATTAGATCCAACAGTGAGGGCAGTATTAGATGGTAGTGTCCAAGGAGTAGTCGTCCAGGCAAGAAAATAAACGGCTCCTTCAACAGAATCAAATAGGGACGTAGTATCTTTTTTTGCTTTGAATTGTGCTACAATAGTTGTATCGGTAACATCTCGGTAACATCCGGGCATATTTAACTCATGAGAAGATAAGCCGGTTCCTGCTTTAGGAGAATAAGGCTGTACGGTATATCCTTTGTATAGTAGTTTTTTATTGTAAATTTCTTTTAATAACCACCATACACTCTCCATGTATTTGGATTGATATGTTATATAAGGGTGTTTAAGATCTACCCAATAACCTATTTTTTCTGTTAAGGTGTTCCATACATCCGTATACCTCATAACAGCCTCTTTGCAGGCTTTGTTATATTCTTCTACTGATATTTTTTTTCCAATATCTTCTTTAGTGATGCCTAATTCTTTTTCTACGCCTAATTCTACAGGCAGTCCATGTGTGTCCCAACCGGCTTTTCTAAATACTTGTTTGCCTTTTAGGGTTTGGTAACGACAAAAAATGTCTTTGATTGTGCGTGCCATGACATGGTGTATTCCAGGCATACCATTTGCAGATGGAGGTCCTTCAAAAAAAACATATTTAACTTTTCCCTCACGACGTTCAACACTTTTCTGAAAAGTATGGTTTTGTTTCCAAAATTTTAAAACATCATCCGCAATTTTTATAAGGTCTAATCCGCTATATTCTTGAAATTTACTGTTCATTTTTATTTTAGCCTAGGGTAAAAATTAATTTGCGAATATAAAAAAAAAATATAAGTTTTCTGCTGTTTTTTTATGTTGAATGTGAATTATTTTAGTGGATTTGAGTCTTAAATTATAGATTGATTTTTCACTATTTTTTCCCAAAATAATATAATCTTTAATTTAAAGTTATTTGTAAATTAAATTATAAGAAAAGTAATAAAGATTTTTTGTTAAATAATTGAATGTTAAATTTTTTTTTAATTAAAAAATCATAAAATAAAACAGTTTTTAAATATTAGAAATTACTTTCCGAAATAAGTTAAATGTTAATCATAAGTTTTTAAAATATGGAAAGCTCTATATAATAATCTATAAAGGATGTTTTACTGGCCAACTATAATAAAGGGGAAACTAATTTAGCTATAGAATTTCCGAATTTTATAAATTTATTTCTGTTTTTCCATTCTTTATAATCAAGTTCAATACTATTTTTTATATCTTCCATAAATGCTTCAGAGAGTTGTTGATTGGTTGTTTTGCTATATAATAAAGCACTAATTTCGAAATTCAGATCAAAGCTTCTCATGTCTATATTAGCAGATCCTACTACAGATAAGTTATTATCTGATACGATAGTTTTAGCATGTACAAAACCTTTGGTGTATCTGTATATTCTTACTCCGGCAGCTAATAATTCTTCATAGTAGGCACAAGATGCTGCATTTACGATTATGCTATCGGATTTATAAGGTACGAGTAGACGTACATCTACTCCGCTAAGTGCAGAATATTTTAAAGCATTTACAATGGTTTCACTAGGAATTAGGTAGGGTGTGGTAAGATATAATCTTTCTTTACTAGACATGATGACTCCATTGTAGGCAAGCATTATGGTAGCTCTATCACTATCAGGACCACTGGAAGCAATTTGTAAAAGTTCATAATTATGAGATTCTTTTTCTGAGCTGACAGGATGAAAATATTGTGTATCGTAAATATCAACTTTGTTTTTGGAACAAAAATTCCAATCGTTTAAAAAAGTAAATTGTAAACCATTTACAGCCTCTCCTTTTATCATAAGATGCGTGTCACGCCAATAAAGGGTATTGTCTGGAGTATTTATATATTTATCATTAACATTTATTCCTCCTAAAAATCCTGTTTCAGAATCTATAATAATTATTTTTCGGTGATTTCTATAGTTCATTCTGTTTGCTAAAGCATATAGTTTAATTTGGTAAAAAGCAGCGACTTGAACTCCACCATTAATTAATTCTTTATACATTCTTTTTCTTAGTTCATGGCTACCAAAATCATCAAATATAAAACGAACAACAACTCCTTCTTGTGCTTTTTTAATGAGAATATCTTTAATTTTATTTCCTATTTTGTCATCAGAAAAAATATAATATTGTATATGTATGTGATGTTTAGCTTTTTTTAATTCTGATAATACGACTTCAAATTTGTTTTCCCCGTTTATTAATAATTCTGTTTTTTCTGCAGTGTATAATGCAGATAATGAGTCTTTCAATAGCATACGGATAGGTAGTGTCTTTCCTTCTAAGAGCTTTGCATGATCTTTTATTCTTTGTTCTGTATTTTTAAGTATAATTTTTTTTGTGTTATTGTAATAAGTTTTATTTTTTGTATATTTTCTTTTATATAATTTTTCTAATCTATAATTTACTCCAATAGAAAAATATAAAATACATCCTACAATAGGCAAAGCTAGAACTAATAGTAGATATCCTAAGGCTTTGGAAGGACTTTCCGTGTCTTTTATTATTTTTACAATTGTATATAGAATTATTAAAATGTAAAGTATAATTCCTACAATAAACGCAAGTTGTGAGAAATCTAAAGATTTAATCCAATTAACCATTAATATTTTTTCTATTAAATATGTAACTATTAATGGTAAAGTTAATAAAATAATAAATAGAATTTTTTTAATCTAATAAGAAAAATAACATAAAACTATTATTATTAATTTTTATAATATTTGAATTGTCAAAGTTTTCAATTTTATTTTAAGGAAATACCTAAAAAAAATTATATTTGGGACTTTATTTATACGTAGTGTTAAAAGTCTTTTTATAAGTTAAATATTTACAACTTATGTTATTATAAATTGTAAAAATATTAATTTAAAAGGATAAAAATAATTTTTAAGTTGAAGTGGTTGTATCTCCGGTATTTAGATAATCCCAGTCACCTTTAGTTCTCATTACTTGTTCTATTACATCTCTTACACAACCCTTACCTCCTTTTAAGGGAGAAATATAGTCAGCAATAGATAAAATTTCAGAACATGCATCTTTAGGCGCCGCTCCAACTCCTACCCGGGTCATGACATCGTAGTCGGGTAGATCATCCCCCATATAAAGAATTTCCTGTGGTTTTAGATTATATTTATATAAAAAATCTTCTAAATCGTCCCATTTGTGTTTGGAGTCCAGATATATATCTGTGATACCTAGATAGTTAAGTCTGCTTACTACAGATTGATCTCTACCTCCTGTAATAACAGCAATTTTATATCCTTTTTTTATAGCAAACTGTAATACAAATCCGTCTTTAGTATTCATACTACGGATCATTTCATTATTTATTAATATAATACTACCGTCTGTCATCACTCCATCTACATCAAATACGAAAGCATTAATATGATTTAGTTTTTCTTTATAATTAATCATGATAAGTTTTAATTATAGATTCTGTGATTAGCTTATATATTTGGTATCTTGTAGAATTAGGATCTGACTCTAAAATTTGTAAATGTTTATTAATAATTTCTTCATCTTGTCTTTTAGCAGGTCCCGTTTGAGCTTCAAAAGGAGACATGTTATTTTGAATCTTATCTACAGTTTCTTTTATTAAAGGTACTAATATGTTAAAAGGAATTCCTTGTTTTTTGCATATTTCTCCGGCAATGTAATATAAGTGATTTGTGAAATTACTGGCCCATACGGCAGACATGTGTACGGGTAATCTTTTTTCGTACGGCATTACATAAACTTCTTCGGATATCCTTTTACCTAGGGAAATCAATTCATTTTGATCATTTATATTTTCAGCTTCCACTAAAAAAGGAATTTCGTCATATTTTATGTTTTTGTTTTTTGAAAATGTTTGTAACGGGTAAAATACCCCTTTTCTGTATTTACCTTTAAGTGCAGTAATGGGTGTTGCACCAGAAGTGTGTACAACTAAACAGTCTTCAAATGGAATGTAATAAGAAATTTCCGGTATTGCTTTGTCACTGGTACATATAATGTAAATATCGGCTTTTTCAATTTCTGAAATTTTATCGGTATATTTAATATTATAATTATTTGCCAGATCTTGAGCTTTTTCTAAGGTGCGATTAAAAATTTGAACTACATTTAGCGTATTTTCTAATAGAGCTCTTGTTAAATGGAAAGCTACATTACCAGCTCCTACTATTACAATTTTTCTACTACTCATTTTTGGATTAATTATTTCTTAATTCTGCATGAAACTGTGAGGAGAATTTCTCTATAAGTTTATTCATGACTTTGTCAATATCCTTTTCAGTAATAGTTTTATTTTCGTTTTGTAAATAAAAGTTTAATGCATATGATTTTTTATTATCGGGAAGGTTTTTCCCTTCATATACATCAAATAAGTTTACAGATTTTAGTAATTTTCGTTCTGTTTCAAAAGCAGCGTTGTATAGATCAATATATTTTATATTTTTATCTAAAAGTAAGGCTAAATCTCTACTGGATCCGGGGAATTTTGGGATTTCAATTAATTTTTTAGCAGGTTTATTAGCTGAAATTAGGAAAAGTTTTTCCCATTCTAATTCGGCATAAAAAACTTCTTCTTTGATGTTATATTCTTTTAATATTTTAGAATTAATGCTACCCATTTTGACTAATGAGCCTTTATTATTTTTTAATTCTATGCCTTCTTTAAAGAGAGAGGTTTCTATAGGTTTTTCCTGAATATTGTAAACAGAAAGTGTTTTAAATAATTGTTGAATAATCCCTTTTAAATGATAAAAGGTACTATTATTATTTGGATAGATCCAATTATTTTCTTGAATATTTCCAGATATGGCTATAGCTAATTTTTTGTGTTCTAAATATTTTTCCTGAGATTTAAAATATACTTTTCCAAATTCAAATAGTTTGATTTCTTTTTGGTTTCGGTTTATGTTAAAAGCTATATTCCCTAATAGTCCATAAACCAAAGATTGACGCATAACAGCTAATTCATTGCTTAACGGATTTATTATTTCTACATAGGTATTATTATTTTCTTCTCTTTTTTCTGTTAAAGAATTATTTATTACTTCATTAAAACCATTAGATGTTAGCTGATTTGCTATTACATTTTCTATATGTTCATCATTTTTTTGTTCAGATTTTGTATAGGCAAAAGAGAATTTTTCAGGGAATTCTATTTGATTATAACCATAAATACGAGCTACTTCTTCAATAACATCAATTTCGCGTGTTACATCCACTCTATATGCAGGAATAATGAGGTCCAAAACTTCATTAGTTTCACTTATAATTGTTATATCTAAAGATTTTAGTATTTCTTTTATTTGATCTCTGTGGATTCTTTTTCCTAAAATCTGATCAATTTTATAATATCTTAATATAGTGTTTGAATTATTGATCGGTGATGGATAATGATCAATGATTTCACCTATAATTTTTCCTTGTGTTAATTCTTGAAATAACTGACCTGCTTTTTTTAATGCTAAAATAGTAATATTAGGATCTATCCCTCTTTCAAAACGGAAAGAAGAATCTGTATTGAGACCTTCTTTTTTAGAGGTTTTTCTAATGGATACGGGTTGAAAATAGGCAGCTTCTAAAAATATGTTTTTAGTGGTTTCTGTTACACCGGAATCTTTTCCTCCATAAACTCCAGCAATGCACATTGGAATATTATTTCCGTCTTTAATTATTAATTCATCAGAATTCAAAACCCTTTTCACACCATCTAAAGTGGTAATTGTTGTTCCCTCCTCAACAGTACCTACAATTATTTTTTGTTTTCCAATTTTGTCAGCATCAAAAGCATGGAGAGGTTGCCCGTAAGAATGTAAAATGTAATTTGTAATATCTACTGCATTATTAATAGGAGATAACCCTATGGTTTTAAGCTGATCTTGTAGCCATTGGGGAGAAGATCCTAATTGAATATCTTTAATGTATATGCCTGAATATCTGGGGCATAATTCAGTATTTTCAATTTCTATCTCTATAGGGTTTCCTTTTTCCTCATCCAGTTTAAAATTTTCAATTGTAAGCGGAGCTAAAGTAGATTTTATTTTTTTATTTTTTAAAGAGGCATATAAGTCTCTGGCTACTCCGTAATGACTCATTGCATCTGTTCGGTTAGGGGTAAGGCCAATTTCTATACAATAGTCTTTTGTTACCTGATATACTTCACTTAAAGGTGTCCCTGCTTTTAGTTCTGAATCGAGAATAATTATACCGTCATGGTTTTCCCCTATTCCCAGTTCATCTTCAGCACAAATCATACCCAGAGATTCTTCCCCTCGTATTTTACTTTTTTTTATTTCAAATTTTTCTCCATTTTTTGGATATAAAATTGTACCGACGGTAGCTACTGGTACTTTTTGCCCAAGAGCTACATTCGGTGCACCACATACAATTTGTACAATTTTATTATCTCCTAAATTGACCTGTGTTACTTTTAATTTATCGGCATTAGAATGTTTTTCACATTGTATGACTTCTCCAACAATAACTCCTTCCAAGCTTCCTTTAATAGATTCTATTTCTTCTATTCCTTCTACTTCTAATCCTGTGTCCGTAAGTGTTGAGGCTATTCTTTCTATAGAAATGTCTGTATTAATATATTTTTTTAACCAGTTATATGATATTTTCATTTTTTATAAAAACTATGATATATGTAAACTTGCGCTTATATATTTATAAAATAAATTTTATATGATTATATGAATTTAATATTTTAAAGTTTTTGTTGCTAAGCATTTAACATTACGGGCATTACAAGCATTAAAACGTCTTCATTTTCATCAACCCCATCTACAGGCTTTATTATTCCTGCTCGGTTTGGAGTAGACATTTCCAATGAAATATCTTCTGAAGAAAGATTTGTAAGCATTTCATTAAGAAATTTGGAGTTAAAGCCAATTTTTAATTCTTCCCCATTATAGTCACAAGGTAAACTCATTTCAGCCTTGTTTGCAAAATCTACATCTTCTGCACTTAGTTTTAAAGAGTTTCCATTTAGCGAAAGACGCACTTGCGATGTAGATTTGTTAGAGAATAAAGCAGCTCTTTTGAGAGAACTTAAAAATAGTTGACGATTTATGGTAAGGATATTTGGATTTTCTTTAGGAATTACAGCATCATAATTTGGATATTTTCCGTCTATCAAACGACATACCCATTGGGTTTCATTATGGGTAAACCGCGCATTGGTTTCATTGAAGTCTACAGTAACTTCGTCATCATATGCCATAAGAGCATTTTTCAATAAAGTTAACGGTTTTTTAGGCATAATAAATTCTATTTCTTCAGGCGAAGAAATATCATTCCTTGTATATTTAACAAGCCTGTGAGCGTCTGTGGCTACAAAACGACATTCATTTTCTGTAAATTGAAATAATACTCCGGTCATTACCGGGCGCATAGCATCATTTCCAGTAGAGAAAATAGTATTGGCTATAGCTTCTGCTAAGACAGAGGCTTTTATAGTAATTGATTTATTTGTATCTAATTCCGGTAGAGTAGGGTATTGGTCCACTTCATCCAGGGCTATAAAATAGTTGTCTTTTTCGTCTACTATTTCCAGCTGATTTCCTTCTTGTGAAAAGGATAAAGGTTGTTCGGAAAAAGTTTTAATTATATCGGTTAATAATTTTGAAGGTACAGCTATTTTCCCGGAATCGCTACTTTGTACTTCAATACTTGTTTTCATAGTTGTTTCTCCATCAGAGCCATATATGACCAATTTTTCTGAATTTAGGTCAAATAAAAAGTTTTCTAAAACTGGCAAGGATGAATTACCTCCTGTAACTCCACTAATTAATTGTAAAGCCTTTAATAATTCTCCGCTAGAAACTATAAATTTCATATAATGAGTTTTTTCTTAATATTTACAAAATTAGTTTTTTTCGTTCTAACTCAAAGTTTTTTTATACTTTATTTTTAATTTTATTTACCATTCGCTAGTTTTTATTTAGTTTGTTTACGAACTTATTTTTTTACGAGTGAATAATTTTACTTTTTATTAGATATATATTTAATTTTATAAGAATAAATTATGTGAGAATTGAAAGCTAAATGGAATTTTTGATAAAAAAAAGGCTAAGGATTTTTTTTAATCCTTATTTTCTTTTAGTATTTTAGGTTTTAGAATTCGAAATTTTAATAAATATTATAAAAAGAGTATATTTGTAAACATTTTATCTATGGGGCTGACTGGTTTTGACAGCAAGATCAATGGATAAGTAAGCATGTCGAGCCATGTAATACAATCTCGTAAAACTTGTATTACAAAATTATAACTGGCAACGAAGAATACGCTTTAGCTGCTTAATATAACTGAATCATAGTAGGTTGAAGCATTTTTTCTACAAGGTAGAAAAGCTAAATGTCTCTCAAAAGCCTTTCTCTGCGGCGTTTGGTATAGAGGTACAGGAATGTAGAGATAGAATAAAGTAAGCATCGGACTTTATTCAAAATTTAAGATGATAAGCTGTAAATAGGATGCAGGTCTTCAGTTTACAGTCGAAAATTAAGGATCTGATAAGCATGTAGAAAGCTTATGTATTGCTTGTTTGGACGAGGGTTCGAATCCCTCCAGCTCCACAAAATGGATTTTAGAGAATCCATTTAAAATTTAAAAGACCTATAAATCAATAATATATTTGATTTGTAGGTCTTTTTTTAGTTTGCTTTATATTGTGTGATATTGTTAAAAAACAGAATAAACCCAACCGGACATTTCTTGTGAGCTTGTAATTGTGGATCGAAATAAGAGAATGTTACATTTGATTTTCAGGAAAGAGTAGTTATATTTACCATATACGACGCTTCGCTATGATAGGGTATGAGTAAAATTAAGAAAATATTTTATGGTATGTAAAAATAATAATTATTATATTTGATTTATATTATTATGTTCATAAAATACTACTATGAATATCCAAGATTATCTAAAAAGCCTAAATAGTCATTTTAAAAGGGATATATCAACAGAGCTCACATTTAGAGGTGACCTGCAACGACTCTTAGAGTCATTAGTTCCACAAGTGAAAGTGACAAATGAACCCCGCCGTATTGGTTGTGGAGCTCCCGACTATGTTATAACCCATAGAGATATTCCCGTGGGTTATATTGAAGCTAAGGATATAGATACCGACCTGAAAGCTAAACAATACAGAGAACAGTTCGACCGATACAGAAATGCTCTAGATAATCTTATTATCACCGACTATCTGACTTTTGTCCTGTATAAAGAAGGAGAGTTTGTTACCTCTGTACAAATAGGTAAAGTGCAGAACAAAAAAATAATAACCTCGTTTTGATAATAACCAAATTAAAAATAAAATAATATGTTAAGTGCTAATAAAGAAAAACTACAATCCTATTTTATGGGAGCGAACCAGTTTATAATACCTTTCTTTCAACGTTCCTATGTTTGGGATTCTAAAAATTGGTTAGAACTATGGGAAAATATAATAAATGTAAAAAATAAAATTAGTGAAGGGAAAACAGAAAGTGAGCATTTCATTGGAACAATAATAATAAAACAGTCTACGAAAACAGAGAGGTTAGGTGCATTAGAATATGATTTGATTGATGGACAACAAAGATTAACAACTATTTGTATTTTACTTAGGGCTTTACATGATGTGTCAAATGAAGATTCTTTAAAGAAATGGATTTTTGATTTGCTAATTTCAAGAGATTCATATGGCAATGAAAATATTAGAATATTGCATAGTAAGGTTGATAAAAAATATTTTGAACAAGTGATTCTTGATAAAGAGTGTAATAATTTATTATATAATAAATTTAATGAAATAGAAGAAATTAAACAAAGTAAAGAAAATGGTATAAAACAAGCATATTGTTTTTTTCGGAAACAAATAATAAAAGAATTAGTTCAAGAAGATATTAGATCTTTTGCAGGAATTCTTTTAGAGAGATTACCTGTTATACATATGGCTCTATCTAAGGATGATGATGTCCAACAAATTTTTGACACAATAAATTCTTTAGGTGTAAGGCTTACTACTGCTGAACTATTGAAAAATCATTTATATGCATATAAAAATGTTGCTTCAAAATATAAAGAATATTGGGAGGACGTTTTTGAAGCTGATGAAGATGCTATAAATTTTTGGAATGAAAATAAAACTTCTGGACGTATAATGCGGACGACAATAGAGCTATTTCTTTATAGTTATCTAGTCATAATAAAGGAAGGTACTGTTAAGATGGAATCCTTGTTTAAGGAATTTAAAGATTTTCTCAAAGATAAAACAGCAGAAGAGAGGCTGGAATTTGCTAAAGATTTGAGTGAATATGGACAACTATATTCCAAGATACCAGATGGAAAAAATCTTGGAGAAATAATGTTTAATGAACATGATAAACGTTTTTTTCATGTTATTCAAGGTTTGGAAAATACAACTATTTTGCCTTTAGTATTATATATTTATAAAAGAGTTGATAATGAGTTAGAAAGAAATAAAATCCTAAGAATATTTGAATCTTATTTGATTAGAAGAGCTATCTGTAAATTAACTACTAAAAATTACAATAATTTGTTTATATCTATATTAAAAGACATGAAAAAAGAACCTGTTATTACAGCAGACATTGTCAAACAAAAATTAATGTCTTATGAAGATGATAGTAACAGAGTCCCTAATGACGAAGATTTTAAAACGGGTTTTTATTCTTCTCATTTAGTGAATAAATACACAAGTGAAATATTGTATTGTATAGCTCTTTATCAAATATGTAATGAGTTTCAAGATTCAAAAAAATTGAGTCTTAGCAATTTAAGTTTGGAACATATGATGCCTAAAAAATGGAGGAATAATTGGCCACTAGAAGAAGGCGAAGATGAATTTCAAAGAGATTCTATTTTATTAACTTTAGGTAATCTCACTTTGGTAACGGGCAAATTAAATAGTTCTATGAGAGATTCACCTTGGAAAAATAAAAAAGAGGCATTGAGGAAAAATTCATCATTGAGGATTACAACAGATTATATTCATACCGATATCTGGAATGAGAATGAAATCTTGAATCGAGTTCAAAGTTTATTTGAATATGCTAAAACAATTTGGAATATGTAATAAATGCACTACACCTTACGCTACACTCACATATAACTAATTGATAAATAGATGTATTTTTAGTTCCTCCAGTTCCATAAAAATCGCTAGTTATCAGTGGTTTATGAAAATAACACCCGATTTTACACCCTAAAATGTAAAGTTGGGTGTTTTCTATTATAAAAATTAATTTACAACAATAATTTCTACATCAAATTTATGTCTATTTTTATCTCGTGTACAGTTTAAGTCATTGAAATTAGATATATCTTTTGTTTTTCTAAGTGGATCGTAAACAAAACAGAATAGTTTTTTTTATCATATACATTGATGATATGATTCTATATCAAGTCAATTCTAGTTCCTTTAGCTCCTTGTTTAGCAATTGGAACTTCATCTCTTAAATTTAGAAAAACAGATAACATATAACATGTCTTGAACATCATACTCGTTATTTATTTCAAAAAACCTTATGTTCCTCTCTTTTTTAACCAAACAAATATATATGATACAGCTTTTCTATTCTTTGATACTAAAAGTGGAGAGAATGCTTTTATCGAATATCTAACAGAATCGTATGGTTTGATTTTCCATTCAAAGATACAATATCAACTTACAAAACCTTGCTATTCATTTGTGCATAGCAGCTCTGGACGCCCTGAATGAAAGCAAGAAGTTGAATATAAAAAATATCAGTTTCCCTATTCTTTACTAAATTCTAATTTACGGTCGCCCTGCATTAGATATAAAATATTTTTACTTGGATCAAATTCAATATTCACCCCTATACCTTCATTACGAAACTTGTTTTCTTCATAGCTATCCAAAACAGCACTCCCTGATATTATAAGCCGATCGTGATCTTTTTCAATAACCAGTTTTATAGGAAAATTTTCATTTACATAAGTTCCTTCGTATTTATCTAAAGCTTCCGACCTGTGAACTACACAGGTAAATTTAGGGAATACAATATTTTCGCCATATATTATATCCATTATATCTTTTGCAAAAGATTTGTGTCTGTATCGATTTGTAATAAGACTGAAAGCAATTGCAACATCACTGTCTTCATTATAAAAGACAAAAGAATGTGTACATGATGTATCTCCTCCATGTCCAAAAAAAATCAAATTTTTATAGGGCCATATTACCATCCCTCTACCAAATATTTCTTTATCATGCGGCTTCATTAATTCAATAGATGGATGTTTGAGTATTTTGTTATTGAATAAACCGATGATAAAAAGATTAAGATCCGTAGGTGTTGAAATAAGATCTCCTGCTCCCACTACACGATCAAAGCACAGATCTTTTGCTTCTGCCCATTTGCAGTTGGCAAAAGCATATGGAGGATAAACATTTGATACATCATTTTGCGACGATTCTAAAGTTTTTAGATTGAGAGGACCAGCGATTTCTCTTTGTATAATATTTGAATACGTATCACCATATTTTTGCTCAATAATTTTAGCTAAAAGATAGTATGCCGTATTTGAGTAATGCACTCTCTCGCCTGGTTGGAAGAGGACCCCTTGTTCTTTGATTTCATCAAATATCAAACTATCATTTACACTATCATTAAGCCATAATTTGTTGTTCTTAACGGTATAATCTCCTAGACCACTTGTATGTTCAAGCAAATTTTTTATAGTAATTTTATTGGCATTTGGTACCGATGGAAAGAAATCGGAGAGTTTGTCTTCAAGTCTAAATTTATTATCATCTATTAACTTAATCGTCAAAGTCGCAGTAAACATTTTAGTTACCGAACCTATGTTATATCGGGTTGTTGGGTTAAAACTTCCTACCATGAATTGCTGTCCAAAACTTCGGTTATAGACCTCAACACCCCCTTTGAACAAAGAAAGAGTACCCATCCCTCCATTGTGTTCTTCAAAGTACTGTATGTATTTGTCAATTTTTTGTTTATCAATAGTTTGAGCAGAGAGCATACTATGAAATAAAAAAATGAATAAAATCCATTTAACATATGATCTTTCTCTATTAAAAAAAACTCTTTGATTGGTTGATGGTAAATAGGCAATTGACTTTTTCATTGTGCTATATTTCTGACCTTAAATTTAGAATATTTAGATATTGAAAAAAAATTAAGATGTACTTTTTGTTATAAATTGAAATATTGTAAAATCTCAAATATGTTCAAGGTTTTATTTAGTATTGGTTTCATCATTTTTGGATAGAGTAAAGAAATATGCTTTTTCCGGCATAAGTATTTAACTGAAATGCATCTTTGTATTTATTTAAAGCCTTTGCCAATTCTTCTAACAATTTATTATCTTTTACTCCATAATAAACTTGTTTTAAAATATCGAATGTAATATTTGCTTTACATCTTGGGTATTTGTCTTTTTACTATTCCTCCGTTCTGTCAATACCGGAGAGGTAACCTTCGGTTCTTCAATAGTTTTGGTTTCGGAAACATAAAACGGATTATAAAAATGGAAAAATTTGATTTTATTGAGAAACTTCTAAAGATATATCTCCATATGATTCCGCTTGTTTTAATGCATGTTTAAGATTAGGTAAACCATAATAATTATTTTTTCTAAATTCTTTTATAAGTTGATTCCATTGTTCCGGTTTTCTTTCATGATTTTCTTTGCCTAATATAGTCCATTTTGCATGTGTTTCCATTCCTACTTCTGAATATTTTTCTGATAATGGATCAAACGTATTTGCCATGTAAGCTAATATCATATAGTATTCTTCATCACTAAAGTTTTTCCAATCATTTCTATTGCTTAAATTTAATAATTGCTTGGCATATTGATAATCTTTATCGTTTGTCTTTACTTCAATATATTTTAGAATATCTTCTCTTATTTCTAGTTTATTTTGACAATTTCTTACAAACACATAATTTTTTATAAAATCTTCAGCTTGGTTATAATTTTTTTCCATTACCCAGTTTAATAATTTTTTATCTTTCGTATAGCCAAAGGTGGTTACCAAAGATTCCATAAAGTATTCATTATTATTGATCAACCAGGCAAGCTGACTTGGATCGTCATTAAATAAATATTTATTGAGGACAGTATTAACTGCTGATTAAAACTTCTTTGTTTTGATAAATTATAATCATCATTTCTTGAAGCTAAATCTTTCCATAATTCAATAGTATAACTTTCTTCATCTATAGTATAATGTGAAGAAATTTGATTTTCTATTTTAGAAATTTTAGGGTAATTCTTTTGATAATCTATGAGTTCCGGTATATAATAAAATTTAGAGATTATTTTTCTATTTTTATCTATATAAATCCCATTATATTCTACTCCATTATAAGGGAAATAATTAAAATCTCTGTCGCATTTATCAAAAAAATTAACATATAAATATTTTTTATCTGAAATGTTGTCAATTATTCTTTTTAATTTTAATTTAATATTTTTATTAAAATCAGATTGTAAAGGCGTTTTATATCCATTTGATTTTAATAAACTATCTGCTAAAAACATAGAAACATTTAGTTCTTCCAATTTAAATGCTTTCTTAGGAATCTCAACGCCAGGCTCTTCTATATAATGATTAGCTCCTTGCTTTAGTTGTTTTTCTAATATAATTTTTATTGTTTTATCATGAGGTTTCTTATTCGATGCTATATTACTTTTCTGTTTTTCTTGACAATTTATAATATTAAAAACAAGTATAAATAAGCATATATACAATTTATTGTTTAGCATATCTATTTTTTATCTTTAACAAGTTTTGTGTTTACTTTATTATGTGAAATAAGATACTTATTTATTTTTCCAAGTTTATTGCACTATCTATTTCCTTTGATTTATTGTTTGGGTATTCTATTGTTTTTTTTTTTTTCCTGTCCTTGACAAAAAACTAAAGACAAAGTGAGTACATAAACTAATATAAATTTTTCTTTTAATGGGCTTTGCTTTTCTATAAGGCTTTTATATTTTTCATATTCTTTCCAATCTACTACTATCCACGGTGCTCTATCTCCAGTAAATTCTAATTCCTCATTTCCTTTACAACGTTTATCAAACTCAAAAACCTCATTTTTTAGTATATCAAAAGCTTTTTTTCGGGTAGCCCATCCATTAGGATTGGTTTCTAATTTTTGTCCCTTAGGGTACCCATTGAGCATCTTAGCCTGAAGCCAGAAATATTTTTCATCTTCTTCCACCAAATGAGAAACCTCATTTAATTGTTTCCCTAAAGCCTTGGAGAAATACTCTGCCCGAAATTTAATATATTCTGTATTTGAAGCCGAAGACCAGTTAGGCACAGATTTTCCATTATCTTTATCTGTCCAAAACCAACCGGCACTGTCTATGGCATAATGAATTTGAGTGCAGAGTAAATCCGGTTGAGAAATAATATTTTATTTCCTACAAAGTTTGCATAATTTTCATAAGGTCCCGCTTCGTTATAAAGGCCTGAACTGTCTTGTATCCCGGTTAGTTGGTGGAATCCTCTCCCTTTATAAATAGATTTACTGGAACTGTACTCACTCAGGTCTTCTCCTAATAATCTGAATCTTGTTTCGGCGTATCCTAATGCAATAAACACAATTTTTTGCATACAAGTATTAATATTGTAGCCGGTAAATATGCGGTTAAATTCATTAACCGTTCTTTCGAGTTTTTTATCATCTAAATTTTTTTGTCTGTCCCATAAGGTAGCGTCTATCTTTTCTTTTGAAAAACCGCTTATTTCCGAAGACCAGAGTTTGAAAAGCATATCTTTAAAAAACTCTACTGTAAGGGATTTATGACAATAACAGTCTTTTTTCTTTTTACTCTCCCCTCGTTCCACCAATACCAGAGAAATAACCTGCTGGTTTTTAATAATTCGTATTAAATTCTACTAGTCTGGCGCTCCCACACTATCGAATTGTTCAGCATAATTAACTACCTTTTTTAAATTAGGTAAATTGTAATAGTTATTTGTCTTGAACTCATTTATTAACTTTTCCCAATTTTCCTTCTTTGCAGAATAATAATATTTTCCTAAAATATTCCATCGACTACTTGATGACATTCCTAAATTTTTATATTTCATGGACAAAAAATCTATTGTATTTGCTAAGTATGCTAATATTTTATACAATTCTTTTGTTGTATAAAAAGAATTTTTATTAGAAAGTTCATTTATTATTTCATCGGAATAATTTAATAATATTGTTGCATACTTAATATTTTGGTTATTAGTATCATTTTCTATAGTTGATAATATTCCGCTTCTTATATATAAATTGTGGTTTTTATGCTCTTTTTTAAAAACTAAATTAAAAAAATCTATACCTAAAAAATTATTTCTTCCAAATGTTAAATCTTCTCTATAAATACTATCCATAACACTTTCATTAATTCTATTATCTTGATCATAATTGAAATCTAATAATAAAGAGTGTACAAGTTCTTTTTCCCTAGACAGTAAATATGTAAGACTTGTACTATCATTATATATTAGATATTTATTAAGAGATAATAATTTTAGATTTTGCTTAATCTTATACTTATTCTTTTTTACATTATCAATTTGAATTAAGGTTTCTAAAAAGTTCATAGGAGTCACTATTTTTCTTTCTTTATCTATAAATAAATTTCCTTTTAATGTAGCCAGCCTATATTTATACAAATCAAAAGTTAAATTTGTTGTTTTTAAAATAATATTTTTTATTTCTTCATCTGTAAATCCAATACCTTTATTAAATACAGGTTCATCAATATATAAAGTAACTATATTTTCTTTACTTTTATCTAAATCTACTTTAAAATAATCTGCAATCCTTTTTTTAAATTCAGAATATTCCGGAATTTTATATCCGCTGTTAACCAATGATCTTACTATAAGAGGTTGTTGTAAAAGCAAGTCTTCTTCTGTAAGGATATACTCATTTGGAGTGTGATCTTCTACAAAAGCTCTTTTTTGAAGTTCTATATGTTGAGCTATTTTTTCCAAATTAATAATATTTAAATTGCTATATTGCCCTAGAAAAAAAGAAATATTAATAAGAAATAGTAATAGGAAAATATTAAACTTCATTGTTTTTATTAGTTTATATTACAATAGTTAAACAAAACAAATATACAGAAAAAATTTAGAATTTGTATAATTTATTATATCAGCATTATAGAGATTAGTTAGATGTTTTATTATAGTGTTATTCATGGTTATAAGTAATTTTAGTCGAATACTAAAATATGAATAATTTCTGAATTATAAAATCATTTACAGAACATATTTTTTCATTTTCTTATTATTTTGGTCGATATAAAGACATGAAAAATTTCTGGAGTAGGCAAGACTAAAAAAATTGAAGATCAATCAAAAAGGACTAACATTTTAATTTTGTTAGTCCTTTTTTTATACAAGGTTAATAAAAGTAATTACCTAAAAATAAGGATTAGCATAACACTACTTTTTAATATTTTCAGAGTTTAAGGAGTAAAATAGTACTCATTTAAAATAAAAATATGAAACTAAAAGATTTAAAAAAATATTTAGACAATATGTCTAATGAAGAATTAGATCAAGAATTAATATATAATTCTGATAATTATTGTATGTATGGAAAAGTAATAAATTTGAAAAAAGCTAAAGAAAATTTGTGTTATGCTGGAGAGGATGATTCTGCTCAATCATATACCAGAGAACAATTAATTAATGATTGTTATAATAATTCATTAAAAAGAATAAAGATTTTGTCTGAAATAGATCGACATAATTGATATATAGTAAAAAATATTTTCAAGGTTATAGAAAGAAAATAATTATGAAATCATTAATACCAATGACTGATTTTGTTTTACAAATAATAAATCAAGATAATCTTTACAGTGAAGTTAAAATGCTTTTAAAAATAAGTAATTATGCAAATTTTCTCAAACACCCTTTAGAGTTAGGAATGATTGTTCCAGCAGATGAACAAGGCAATGTTTTAAATAATCCTAGAGCGACAGATATTGATGCAGGAACAGAAAAGGAATTACAGCAAACTATTTACAATAATGCATTAAAAAGAGTAATGTTTGAAGGATTTACATTTATAGGAGATTCAGAAGCATCATGGATTTTTGAATATAAAAAAGGCTTTACTTTGATGATTCCTAGAAAAACAACAGTAGAATTTTTATGTTTTCATAGAAAACATTTTAGATTAACTCAAACAGCAATAGAACTTTTTTACTTGTAAATATTTTCAAAGTTATAGAAAGAAAATAATTATAAACATTAATACCAAATAAAAATTATGGAAACAAATAACCTACTTAATATTGAAGTTGAGAATTTAATTAATGCATTAAAAAGAATAAAAATTTTGTTTGAAGTAGATTAACATAATATTAAAGTCGATAAGTTAATTGATGAATTAAAAAAAGTAAAAGAAGCAGGAGGGAAAACTATTGATATTATTCCTGTTACACGTTCTAATGCTCATCGAATGTATTTTGTATCTAAAGAATTGCAGCACAAAACTCTAATTTATTTAAAGACAAAACTTTTAAATCTTGTAAGATGTCATAATCCTGAGTTTTAAAATTTTTAATCTTAATTAAATCGGAAAGAAAAATCATGGGAGTAATAATTCTTTTTTCTTTGTTTATTAATAAATTTGATATGCAAAGATTATATTTATTACCGTAAACATAATTATTTAACAATTTATACTTATCGTTATAATATAAGATTATCACATTTTCTTTTATTATATCTATATCAACCCCAAATCCTTCCTGAATTTTTTGTTTAAATAGGGAATAGTCTGGAATTTTATACCCACTATTAAACAAAGACTTTTCCAATAAAGGAAGCATTAAATCAAAATCTTCTTTAGTTAAATCATAAGGCGGGTCATAACCATCATACACATCTCCACAGGGCATTACATTTTTCTGTAAATTAAGATGCTTATTTATTTTTTCCAAGTCTATTGTACTATTCATTTCCTTTGATTTATTGTTTGGGTATTCTATTGTTTCTTTTTTTTCTGTCCTTGACAAAAAACTAAAGACAAAGTGAGTACATAAACCAATATAAATAATTGTATTTTCATTTTGAGTAAGGTCCTTTATAATAAGTGGCTCTGTAAACATAATCTTTGGGTTGAGGATCATCTGCCAACGTTTGATCATTTTCAAACATATCTTTTTCCTGCTCTGCTTGTTGGTACCATTTTTTTAAATTAGGTAAATTATAGTAATTGTTTTTCTCAAATTCTTTTTTATATTTTTTATCAGGATCCTGATAAAAAATAAATTTACCTAGAAACATTTGATTATAGCCATATTCTTTATTATACTTATATTGTTCTCCAAAAGCCAGTAAATAGGCTGCAATTTTAGCTTTTTGCTGGAGATTTAGTTCCGTTTCTTTTTCATTATTAACCAGATAATTAATATATTCCGCTAGATATAAAATATATTCTTCATTACCATATTTGGAGGAAGGTTTAACTAATTCTTTTATAAGATTTAAAGTATTAGGATGTAGTTTTATCTCTCCATTACATTGTTTCGTCCATAAAAAATTTCCATAATTTTCTAAGATTTCATCAGGCGGATATTTTTGATATTTAAATCCTTGTTTTTCAAAAGCCCATTTCAGTAATTTCTTATCTTCGGTATATCCAAAGGTAGTTACCAAAGATTGCATAAAATCTTCGTCATTATTAATCAACCAGGCAAACTGGCTTTTATCATCATTGAAAAGGTATTTGTTTCTGGAGATCAATAATTGCTGATTGAATCTTCTATTTTGTGCCAAATCTTCGAAATCTTTCCAACGCTCTATAGAAATATTGTCATCATCATATTTTTTTGTTAATGACATTGTGTTTTCTATTTCTGCGACCTTTGGATATTCCTTTTGATAGTCTATTATTTCGGGAACAAAATAAAATCTAGAGATAAAATTTCTTCCTTTTATAATGTAAAAACCCTGAAACTCCCAGTTTGGATATTTCAAGAAAGTTTTATTACAAATATCATTAAGGTTGACATAAACATATTTATTTTGAGAAGTACTATCTAATTTTCTTTTAAATATAGTTTCTACTTTATTGTAAAATTCTTTATTTGAAATAATTTTATATCCGTTAGAATCTAATATTTTTTCTCCAAGGTATGTACTTATATCTAATTCTTCATTAGTAAATTCTTCTTTGGGAAGCTCTACTCCTGCACTTTCTATAAATTGTCCAACTCCATTTTCTAATTGATTACTCAATACTTTTTCTATATTGACTTTCTCCTGTCCTTGACAAAAAACTAAAGACAAAGTGAGTACATAAACCAAAATAAATAATTGTATTTTCATTTTGAGTAAGGTCCTTTATAATAAGTGGCTCTGTAAACATAATCTTTGGGTTGAGGATCATCAGCCAACGTTTGATCATTTTCAAACATATCTTTTTCCTGCTCTGCTTGTTGGTACCATTTTTTTAAATTAGGTAAATTATAGTAATTGTTTTTCTCAAATTCTTTTTTATATTTTTTATCAGGATCCTGATAAAAAATGAATTTACCTAAAAACATTTGATTATAGCCATATTCCTTATTATACTTATATTGCTCTCCAAAAGCCAGTAAATAGGCTGCAATTTTAGCTTTTTGCTGGAGATTTAGTTCCGTTTCTTTTTCATTATTAACTAAATAATTAATATACTCTGCCAAATTTAAAAGATATTTATCTTTATTTATAGATGGTTCAGATAACTCTTTAATTAAATATAAAGTATTAGGGTGTAGATTTATTTCACCATTACATTGCTTTGTCCATAAAAATTTCCCATAATTTTCCATTATATTATCAGGCGGATATTTTTGATAGTTGGAAAATCCTTGTTTTTCAAAAGCCCATTTTAGTAATTTCTTATCTTCGGTATATCCAAAGGTAGTAACCAAAGATTGCATAAAATCTTCGTCATTATTAATCAACCAGGCAAACTGGCTTTTATCATCATTGAAAAGGTATTTGTTGCGAGATATTACATATTGAGGTAATTTTACTTTATAATGAGTACTATCTTTACTGAAATTTACAATTCTTACCGGAGATATTATAAAGCTCATAAAATGATTATCCATCATCAAAAAAATATTTCCTGTTGCCTGATAAGGATAAAATTCTGCTCTAGGTATTTCCTTATAAATATAATTTTTTTTAGGATCTTCTCCATATAGTAAAATGTATCCTTTTTCTTTCTTTAATCTATTACACAACAATTTTCCATTTGTATCAACACCAAAGATAGTTTGTATTTTTGCTTCAAAATCCTGTTGAGAAGGTGATTTATATCCATTTTTGAGTAAAGATTTGTAAATCTCTGAATTTATCCATTTAATTGTATTCTCTGGTGAGGGAGGGGCATTATTAGCATCTATTAAATTATATTCTTCATCTAATAGTTTTTTAATGGAAGCAATATCTAAATCAGGCATAGTATCTTTTTTTATTTCAATATTTTCTGAATTATTTGTAGAAATTATGTTCATTACTTGTTTCTTTTTTTGACAATTTGCAATTAGAAAAAACAGAGAAAAATGTAATAAAAGTATTTTTTTCATTGTATTATTTTATTTATAATTTTTTCGTATAATTTTTTGGTCTGTAATATCCAAACCATCCTTTATGATTGACTAATGCTTTACTAGTTCTTTTAAACACTGCTGTTCGGGTTTGTCCTTTTCCAGAAAAACCGCCATTAGCTTTTGTATTTTGAGATTCATCAGCACTTCCCTTACTCCCAACTGCTTCCAATATGGTAACTAGATCTTTAGTTTCATCATATTTATAAACTATTCCTGTATGTCCATTCCAACTATTTCCAGTTGAATAGCCCCAAGCAAAGATGTCTCCCCTTTGAGGTTTGAAACTTTCTTCTTTTCCCACTAAATCTATATTTTCATTGCCTAATATCTTTCGAAACGCTTTTTCATTAACCATATTAGCTGTTGTCATATATATAGGCTCATTTTTAGATTTATTTACACCTACCTCTAATTCATATAAGTAACGACTGACTAATTCTGAACAATCCATATATTTTAACCCTTCATCACTTACTTCTGTTCTGTATTTGTTAGTTTCCTGTTTATAGGTATAATGTTTATCTACTATTTTTTTCATCTTTGCCAATACCCCGTCTTCATTAAATTCTAATTCCTCATTTCCTTTACAACGTTTATCAAACTCAAAAACCTCATTTTTTAGTATATCAAAAGCTTTTTTTCGGGTAGTCCATCCATAAGGATTGGTTTCTAATTTTTGTCCTTTAGGATACCCATTGAGCATCTTAGCCTGAAGCCAGAAATATTTTTCATCTTCTTCCACCAAATGAGAAACCTCATTTAATTGTTTACCTAAAGCCTTAGAGAAATACTCTGCCCGAAATTTAATATATTCAGTATTTGAAGCCGAAGACCAGTTAGGCACAGATTTTCCGTTGGTTTTATCTGTCCAAAACCAACCGGCACTGTCTATGGCATAATGAATTTGAGTACAGAGTAAGTCCGGTTGAGAAATAATATTTTTATTTCCTACAAAGTCTGCATATTTTTCATAAGGTCCTGCTTCGTTATAAAGGCCTGAACTGTCTTGTATTCCGGTTAGCTGGTGGAATCCCCTCCCTTTATAAATGGATTTACTGGAACTGTACTCACTCAGGTCTTCACCTAATAATCTGAATCTTGTTTCGGCGTATCCTAATGCAATAAACACAATTTTTTGCATACAGGTATTAATATCATAACCGGTAAATATGCGGTTAAATTCATTAGCCGTTCATCATCTAAATTTTATTTTTTAATATTAATTTGCTGGTAAGGGAGGTGCTTCTTCATCTAAATTATCTATTGCTTGTTTCAAATTAGGAAGTTTATAATAATTGTTCTTTTCAATTTCAGGTATAAGATTTTTATCACTTATACTTAGATTATATAGCATAGTACCTGGATTCCATAATGCCTTTCCTTCTAACTTTGTGTACTTATAAAACAAAGGGCTTAAGATATTTGCTATATATGCAATAATTTTTGTTTTTTCATTTTTGTTAAAAAATTTATTGTCAGAGGTATGGTATCCAAAACTTTCAAGCGCTTTATAGTAAGTATTTTCATTTTCATTAGTATTATCTGCTATATATTTTAATATATCCTTACGTATTTCTAGATCTCCTTGACAATTCTTTACAAACACATAATTTTTTATAAATTCTTCAGCTTTATTATAATTATTTTCCATTACCCAGTTTAATAATTTCTTATCTTCGGTATATCCAAAGGTAGTTACCAAGGATTCCATAAAATCTTTATCATTGTTAGTTAACCAAACAAACTGACTTGGGTCATCATTAAATAAATATTTATTGCGAGCAATAAGTAATTGTTGGTTGAAACGTCTTTGTTTAGATAAATCTTTTACTTCTCTCCATAACTTAAGATTAACTTTATAGTCATCTTTAACAAAAGATTTATTTATTTTATCTTCTACTAATGCTGTTTTAGGGTAATCTTTTTGATAATCAATTAACTGGGGGAGTAATAATATAGGAAAAATAATCTGTTTATTAGGTATAACATATATTTGTGCAGATGGAAAATCAAAAATATCATGATTTAGTTTAGTATTGATATTACATTTACCTTCAAGTGTATTGATATAAAAAGGATTTATTTGTTTTGTACCAAAAATCTTTGTTATTTTATCATTAAAATCATCCTGATTAGCTTTATAGCCATTATTGTCTAATATTTTTCTAATTACAGTAGATTCCACATTAACATCTTCTTCGGTAAATATATAGCCAGTAGGAATATCTGTAACCTCATTTTTTGCTGATGCACCATATTCTAATTGATTATTCAATACTTTTTCTATATTGACTTTCTCCTGTTCCTGACAAAAAACTAAAGACAAAGTGAGTACATAAACCAAAATAAATAATTGTATTTTCATTTTGAGTAAGGTCCTTTCATATAAGTGGCTCTGTATAGGTAGTCCATAGGTTGAGGATCATCAGCCAACGTTTGATCATTTTCAAACATATCTTTTTCCTGCTCTGCTTGTTGGTACCATTTTTTTAAATTAGGTAAATTATAGTAATTGTTTTTCTCAAATTCTTTTTTATATTTTTTATCAGGATCCTGATAAAAAATAAATTTACCTAGAAACATTTGATTATAGCCATATTCTTTATTATACTTGTATTGCTCTCCAAATGCCAGTAAATAGGCTGCAATTTTAGCTTTTTGCTGGAGATTTAGTTCCGTTTCTTTTTCATTATTAACCAGATAATTAATATATTCCGCTAGATATAAAATATATTCTTCATTACCATATTTGGAGGAAGGTTTAACTAATTCTTTTATAAGATTTAAAGTATTAGGATGTAGTTTTATCTCTCCATTACATTGTTTCGTCCATAAAAAATTTCCATAATTTTTTAAGATTTCATCAGGCGGATATTTTTGATATTTAAATCCTTGTTTTTCAAAAGCCCATTTCAGTAATTTCTTATCTTCGGTATATCCAAAGGTAGTAACCAAAGATTGCATAAAATCTTCGTCATTATTAATCAACCAGGCAAACTGGCTTTTGTCATCATTGAAAAGGTATTTGTTGCGAGTAATTATTTCCTGAGGAACTTTTATTTTAAATGTATTATCTGGATTAATTTGAATTATATTTTTTAAAGTTATGATGTATAAATAAATATGCCTATCTAAGGAAAAAAACATATTATTTGTAACACTATACAAATCAAATTGGTTGTATTTTAATGTTTCTATATTTCCATCCATCATATTCCCATAATATACTATGAATTCATTACCTTTATTTATTCTATTACATTTATTATTAAAATCAATATTAAATATCAATTTTAATTTTTCATAAAATTTTTCATCAGATATATCTCTATAACCATTTTGTTTTAACCCATTATAAATTAATTGATTTTCTATTAAAAAATCCTTCTGGGTCATTTCATATGGGTTATTAAATTCTTTTTCATCAGATTCAATTCTTTCTTGTAATTTAATCTGTTGTTTAATTTCATTTATATCTATATCCATATGGTTTCGACTTTCATTAGCTTTAATTTCTGAATGATTAAAAACATCTTTTTTTTCTTGACAAGAAATAGTAAATAAGTTTCCTATTAGGAATGCTGTATATATTATTTGTTTTTTCATAATATATTTTTAATTTGTTTGTCCTTTTGATTTTCCTGTAATAATACCTAGTTTTATATTTATTGAATTTGCATTTTCATAAATATCGTTATCTGTTAATTTATCATTATCTGTTATTTCATAATCTTTGGGAATGTAAAATCCATATAATTTTTTTGTTTTATTATTACTTGTATATTCTCCATAAGAATCGAATCTTATAGTATTATCTTGATTTCCTCCTAATAAAATATATTTTTCATTTTTTGTTTTCCCGTATAGAAAACCAGTATGTCCTTTCCATTTTTTTGGATTAACATGTTTATAAACCACTAAACAACCATAAATAGGAGTTGATATTTTTTTGTATTTTTTACCTAAAGCAGCATCTATAGGGGCAAGAGAAGAGGCTGATTTGGCATGACTATAAGGTTCATTTGTTATAGGGTTTATAGTTTGTCCAATTGTCCAATTCATGAATGCAGCACACCAAGGTCCATTTTCACCATCTGTAGGCTCAAATTTATTTCCGCAATATCGTAGATATTTTTTAGCATTCGAATACATAGGGTTTCTTTCTTCTGTGCATCCTTTCATTTCTTTAGCTATTCTCACTGCAATCTCCATCCACGGTGCTCTATCTCCAGTAAATTCTAATTTCTCGTTTCCTTTACAACGTTTATCAAACTCAAAAACCTCATTTTTTAATATATCAAAAGCTTTTTTTCGGGTAGCCCATCCATTAGGATTGGTTTCTAATTTTTGTCCCTTAGGGTATCCATTGAGCATCTTAGCCTGAAGCCAGAAATATTTTTCATCTTCTTCCACCAAATGAGATACCTCATTTAATTGTTTACCTAAAGCCTTAGAGAAATACTCTGCCCGAAATTTAATATATTCTGTATTTGAAGCCGAAGACCAGTTAGGCACAGATTTTCCGTTGGTTTTATCTGTCCAAAACCAACCGGCACTGTCTATGGCATAATGAATTTGAGTACAGAGTAAGTCCGGTTGAGAAATAATATTTTTATTTCCTACAAAGTCTGCATATTTTTCATAAGGTCCTGCTTCGTTATAAAGGCCTGAACTGTCTTGTATTCCGGTTAGCTGGTGGAATCCCCTCCCTTTATAAATGGATTTACTGGAACTGTACTCACTCAGGTCTTCACCTAATAATCTGAATCTTGTTTCGGCGTATCCTAATGCAATAAACACAATTTTTTGCATACAGGTATTAATATCATAACCGGTAAATATGCGGTTAAATTCATTAACCGTTCTTTCGAGTTTTTTATCATCTAAATTTTTTTGTCTGTCCCATAAGGTAGCGTCTATCTTTTCTTTTGAAAAAACTTTAATTTCTAAGGATCAACGTTTAAAAGGCCTATCTTAAAATAACTTAAAAAGAATTTTTGTACTTTGGATTAGTAGGATCAGGTTGAGGGTTGTCTCTTCCACAGGTACCATCATATTCACACTCCCTTACAAAGTCTTCATCATATTCTGCTTTATCCCACCATTCTTTGAATTTAGTCAAATGATAATAATTATTTTTCTTTAAAATTCCATCATAATCTTCTGAAGTAAAATATCTGAATCTACCCATCATTCTATTACTATCTTTAAATTTTGGGTTATATTTATATTGTTCTGCAAAATAAACTAAATTAGCCCCTATCTTTACCTTATCTTCTTCTGTTAAAATTCCTTTGTAATTATCCTTGTCAAGTAAATATTTTAAATATCCTGCTATATAATCTAATAAAAAACGCATAGTAGAATTATCATTCGGTTTATATAATTCTTGAAACATTTTAAAGGTATTGGGATGTAGTTTTAATTTTCCATCACAGTTTTTAGTCCAAAATAAACTCCCAAACTCATTAAAGTTTAGTAAACTATTAGCTCTAAGAGTAAAATAATCTAAATCTGTATTATCAATCACCCATTTTAATAATTTTTTATCTTCTGTATAACCAAAGGTAGTTACTAAACTTTTCATAAAATATTCATCATTATTGATTAACCAAGAAAATTGGCTCTGATCATCATTAAATAAATATTTATTTCTTGAAATAACATACATAGGTAGTTTAATGTTAATAACATTATTCTTAATTTCAGAAATACCTTCTAAAAATAAATATCCGGTTATAAAATTATATTTATCAACTATTAGAAAATCTTCAGATTCAGCTAAAACTCCATTTTCCATTTTTGGATGAGGATCAATAGAATATCCAATAAATTTACCATAATTACTAAAGTTTGTACACCATTTTTCACTTGTTAAATCAAGTCCAAATATCTCTTTTATCTTTTTTTTGAATTCTTGGTCTAAGATCGGTATAAAACCATTATTTATCAACCCTTTATAAGTTATAGGTAAACTTAACTCTATATTTTTCACTAAACTCATGTCTTTTGTATAATTATTACCACTTAAATATTTTTTTACTTGTACTATATCTATAATAGTATCTTTTTTTTCTAATTTTACAATTATTTTTTGTGAAATATTATCTTTTTCTGATTTATTCTGTCCTTTGCAAGATAATACTGACAAAAAAAAGAGTATAAAAACTATATTCTTCATTATATTTATTTCTTATTTGTTCTTCTAATTTGTGTTACGGTATAAGTTTTTCCTGAATATGTTGATTCACTTATTAAGTGCCCTTCTTGAGATAATTTAAACCTATATTTTTTATTATCTCCTGTTTTTGTCCCAACATCCCAAAATTGGTAATAAAGCTCTCCATTCTCACAATATCTTGCTACAATTAAAATATAGTGATCAGTAGTCCATTCATTTATATTACCATATGTGCCATATTTAAAAGTATGATTAACACCGACCATAACAGGTTTCCCTTCATTTAAAGCTTTATCTAAATAACTCAGCCCTTCTTTCATTTTATCTTCATAAAATACTAAAGCCGTTCTGGATATATTTTCTTCAGCTACTTGATAAAATGAAGCATTAGGTCTTCCTAATGGAGTTTTATTACCTGTTGCTCCTTCTGTACTAAATCCGCCTCTGGCTAAAATAGATCTGCATGTTGTATTACAAGATGGACCTTTTGATTGAACCTGAAATTTGATTTTATTAGTTAAATCTATATGTTTTTTTCCACAATTACAATCTTTCAAATCCAACTCTTTTTCTCCCTTACATACCGATTTGTCATACTTAAACCAGATCTTTAATTTCTGAAATGCTTCTTTTCTATCTTTCCACCCATTAGGGTCTCTTTCATATTTATGACTAATAGAATATCCATTTAGTATTTTTGATTGTAACCAAAAATATTTATTTTCTTCTTCTTCAATTAGAAGGGATAAATCATTGAGACTTTTTCCTAAAGCTTTAGAAAATTCAGTTCGTTTCCATTTTTTATGTTCTTTTAATGATTGAGAATCTTTAGTTCCATCTACCCAATTAGGTACAGATTTATATTTTGTAAAATACCATCCACCACTATCTACTGTATAATGAATATCTTCTGCTAAAAATTCAGGATTTTTAATTAATAAAGAATCGTATCTTTTATATGGACCTGGTTTATTGTAGTATCCATCACTACTTTTCTCCCCCGTAATCTGAATAATACCTCTTCCTTTATATATACTTTGACTAGACTTATGTTTACTCGGATATTCTTCCGTTGTACGTAATCTATCTGACTCATGAAATGCCTGGGCTAAAAAAGCTATTTTTTGGATACATTTATTGATATTATATTTTCGGAACATTAAGTTTAATTGTTTAGTAAAAGATTTTATACTTTTATCTTTTATTGTGCAGTCTTTATGATTAAAAAGATTTATATCACCTTTTAATGTTTGTACTAAATCTTTTACTTCTTCTTCGGTAAAATCTCGATAACAATAACAAGTTCTTGTCTTCTTACTCTCCCCTCGTTCCACCAATACCGGAGAAATAACCTGCTGGTCTTCTATCGTTCCGGTTTCGGAAACATAGAGCGGATTATAAAAATGGAAAAATTTTGATACCACATCTTTCAGTTGCTCTGCCGTAGGGGTTTGGCCTTCTTCCAGTGTAGGCATTACAATGCCAACTTGTGTGGCATCTTTATTTAGCTCTTTATCAAACGGAAGGCTGTCCAACGATTTGAGTTGCGAGCCTATTTCTACCAGCATAGTCTCACCTTTGTCATTCTTTTTTTCCTTAAATACCGTCACATAGAACAATTGAGGGTCTCCGTCGGCATCTTTTTTCTGCGGGGTAAAATCCAATGCCAATAAGCCGTCGGTACCTACTTCCTGAGCTTCGTATTTTTTCACCTGCGCGGTGGCGGCAAAGGCCTTTTCTTTGTTGTTGTAGGTCTCCTTCATATCGTCCTTTAGCAACTGTTTATACACAATTACCACCAATTTTTCTTTAGGCATACCTACGGTATTTACCCAAATGGTATGTTTTGTTCCATATTTGGTTGGCCCCACCTGTATATTGTCTGCCGCTTCGTTAGAGAAATTAATGGCCGTAATGCGGGGTGGGGCAGGTACTTTGAGGTATTCTCCGGGGTCCAGCACTAGATACAGATTCTTACCCTCGCTAACTACTATTTCCACTTCCTTGCCGCTTTGTTTATGGGTAAGGGATATTTTGGAAAGGTCGAGCGGCTTACCATTCGCAAATTCCAGCGTAAAAAGCAGGTTTGCCTGCCGGTCAGGGTCAGGATTAATTTTTTGTATTTTTTCTTTAATTTCTTTGTCGGCAATAAATGATACCTGACAACTTCCTTTATCATTCAGCGTAGTTTCTATTTCTTTTAACAGACAATCTTTTTGAGTAAAAGTTTCCTGCGGATCAAATTCCGGATGTTCTACCCAAATTTTAATTTTTACCGGGGTAGAGGAGAGCCCTTCCAGAGAGATATGAATATAGTTTTCCTCTTCCCATCCGGTTTCGGCCCTTTTTTTTCCATTAGCATAGCACCACAGGGCTTTATCGAGTGAGGCACCTGCGGCTTCTATAGTTTTTTCTACAGGGCGGTTGCTTACCTCTGTACCTTCCAGATAGGCAGAAAACTTTACTTTGCCCGGTTTTTTAAATTTTAAGGTAGCTTCTTTTTCATCTGCTGACAAATTGAATGTAACAGAAGGATCTTGAGGTTTGTTCCATAGAATGTTTTCTCCGGCTACCAGAGACATAAGTAAGTGAGTTTCATATGTAGCTACGGCACCCACCGGTATTTTTACAGGTCCGCCAATACTTTCCATACGGTTTTTTGCTACTTCAATAAGGGCGGTATCCGATCCTTTTCCTATAGTGGTAATTTGGGATTTGTCTTCCCCAAAAACCTGAAATTTATAAATTCCATAAGGGTCGGTTATAATCTGTTGTTTTTTTCTAAATTCTTCCATCAGGGCCGAAACACTCATCCTTATCTCACTTCTAAGCCCTAAAGCTATGGCTTTTCCGTTATCTTTCTGCACAAACCAAAAAACACGGTTTCCTAACCCCACAGTGCCCCCGTAATCAAAGGTAATACCGGAAGCCGTCAAATGGAAAGATCCGGTTTTCCGTATCTTTTCATCTCCTTTGTTTACAATATCTTTAGCGGAACGGTTTTTAACTTTTACAGTCAGTGTTTTTTTATCCGGAACCATTCCCTGTTTTATAAGAGTACTGTCTTCCAGTTCTACAATGTAAGATCCGTTGTTCTGAAAAGTGGCAACAAGAGATCCGGAAAGAATACCTGCACTAGTAGTACTATTTTTACGATCAGCAGAAAAACCTGGGGCATTGGTATATAAAATGCTTCCCTTCGCGTCTTTTATTCGCCATACAATACTTGAAGACGCAATAATCTGGTTTTTATAATCAATCGGGAAAGTGTATTTAGGGGTAAATATAGCATATGTTTTTTTGGGTATTTCTGCAGTGTTTCCCATTTTAGCCTTGTGTAAGTTTAAGTTAATCCCTTCCAGCTTATTATGTTTACGGTTAATAACAATTTTGGTAGATTCTCCCGAAGGAATTTGCCCATATCCGTAAATGGTCGTCTTACCTTCCGGCAGGTCCCCTAATTTTACATTGAGTGTGCTTCCGTGTTCCAGATAGGTTTTACTGCGATCTTTTTGAGTATCTCCTTTATAGAAGACCCAACTCACCAGGCTGGCATCTTCATTTTTTCCTACGGTAGCTATAAGTGTGATGTTTTTTATACTTCCCCCTATTTCAAAGGCAACTTCGCGGTTCGCCGGTATAGATTGCATAGGAAAAGTATAAGGAAGAATATCTATTTTACTTACAGAAGGCTGCTTTTTACCTTTAGTAGCTGCCAGTTGCGGGCTAAGCATAAAGATGTCATAGGAATCTTTGTTGTCTTTTTTGTAAATTCGGGAAGAAGGTTGGGAGGTTTGCCCATGGTGGGCAATGGTTACCATTCCTTTATATTTACACTTTCCCTGAGATTTATCTATAAGGATTTTCTGTTTTCCAAATTCGGCATTCTCATAATAATCGCTCCAAGAAATATCGGGGGTACAGGCAGGTTGGGGATTACTTCTTTTACACGAGACAAAGTTCATATGGTCTTTATCGTCCTCTAGCCAGGTGGCTATTTTCTTTTCATTAACAAAATATTTGTTATCTTCTTTGTGTTTTATTTTGAGTGAAGACTTGGGTAGGCTCCCCAGAGAACATTTTACCTGAGCGCCTTCTACTACTATTACTCCTTGGGTTTTGGTATTATCTGCCATGTGGATCTGCTTTTTTTTCGGATACTTCTTCTTTTTCTGTAATGAAAAAAGAGAAAGTTCGGGGGGTAGATATTTTTCTCATACTTATGCTGTGGTAATTCATTTCTATTTTTTCAGAATAGCTATATTTTTTATCAGAGGAATAAACTTTGATTTCTGCGGTTTTAGTAAGTAACTTTCCGGTAGATTTTTCCCAACAGGCTGTAACTTCGCAGTTTGCCTGCATTTTTTCCTTGGTAATATAAGCGTGGGTATATTTTTTTAATTTTAATAACTGATTAATGTTTTCAATAAAATTATCTTCCCATGGCTCAGGACTCCCGATATAGCGTGAATTGATTTCATTTTCTTTGATTTCCGTCTGCACGGTTCCTACAAAATATAGGGTTCCTGCTTTTAGTACATTCCACCGGCAGGGTTTCTCTTTCTGATCTTCTGATATTCCTAAAAAATACAACCGCCAGAATGCTTCTTCCTGAATTTTCTGTTTGAGTTTTTCTTCGGTTTCCATGGCTTTTTCATACCCGATTCTCAGGCTTTCGGCAAAGTCTCCTTTATATTTATTTTTTAGTACTTCTTGGGATTTTTTCCGCCAGTCTTCTTTCCAAAGGTTATAGGCGGGTATTTTTACATAATTTTCATAAGGAGTTACTTCTATAATTAACGGGTACATAGCTTGCTCCAAATCACATAATAAACGAATGTGATGATCTTTTGGGGGTTGGGAGTTTATCCTGTAATTTTCTTTGGTAAAAATCCTTTGGATGCTTGTACCTTGTATAAAACAACTAATTCCCATATCAAAGTTTATCCTGCTTTGTTTATTTTGGGAGCGTTCTTTTACTTGCAGCGTATGGTCTACTTTATATATGCGTGTGTTTTTCCAGTCTTTTACTTGCATAGGTAATTTCTTTGCGTTTTCCAGGATTAGAGTATCATTCTATTTTTTATCTTTTTATTTAGTTCTACTTCGTTTTTTACTTTTACAATTCCTTTTATATATAGAGTTCCATTATTTTAGCTAGGGATATTTTTTTACTCATGTAAAATTTCTTTGTTTTTTTAATGATTATAAAAAGTTAATACTTTCATATGGTTCGTTTTTTCATATTCAAATCATTTAAAACATTATTTTAAAATTTATATAATTTTAACAAAATGAATACTAATACAGTGCTAATAATCAAGTATATATAAGAGCTAGATAATACACTTATAAGTTCATCCGATAAGGTATAACTACTCCATGCCGAAACTCTGTCTGAAAAAATATTATAATTATTAAAAAAAACTAGTATTACAAATACAAATGAAAAAAATATTGAAATATTCCAATTTTTCCCCCATATTTTTTTTAATAAAACTAATAAAATAAAAATAAGACTTATATAAGCAGAAGATAAAAAAATATCTCTTTTATATGAACAATTAAAGCAAGATGATGAAATATCATTTGAGTATTGATGCATGGAAAAATAAGTAGAAAAACCTATTAAGATATACACAAGTACAGAAAGAATTATTATTTTATAATATTTCATATTACTCATTTATTTATATCTTTTTTAAAATATACATGAAAAATATACATAATAGAATACTAACTAAAAACATAAATAAATTATATTTTAAAGTATTTTTTATTTTAAATATGTACGCTATTATTTTTACAATTATCCAAGAAATAATCCCTGCAAAAAAAGGATATGTATTTAAGGCTATCCATTCTCCATAAGGGAATCCGCCAAAATATAAAATAAACAGCATAAAGGAAATTATTAGGATGATTAATAATTCTAATAAACTCCTTTTGGTAAGCAAATAAAAAACAACTTTCATAGTATTAAAATTTACTGGTAAAAGAAACTTTGGTTATAAAAGGTTTATACCCTCTAAAATGTTGTAAAATAAACCAGGCTATAAAAATATCATAATCATACTTTTCAATATCCGGATAATCTAAACCAAAATGATCATAAAAATTAAAATATAATTCGCCATGCGGATCATTATTAGTCATATAGTAATTGGAAAGATATATTTGAAATGCCCACACATCATTTATAGCAATTTGAATTCCCGACAATGCATCTGTATAATTATTAAATCTTGGTTTATTTACTTGTTCATCTTTGGGTTTTTTAGAATCCACCATATCTTCATATATTATCCCTGTTCCATCATCTTTGATTTCTAAAATTGATATATCTGAACTATATTTTTTCAAATATTTCACAACATATTTTTTTACTTCATTCACAAATTTTATAGTATTTTCATGTTGAATAACAGCATTTGTTAAATCAATATGTGAATATTCTTCTCCTTCATTTCTTTGCATTTTAGCTATCATTCTTTTTATATTGTCTTCCAATTTACTCTGTGAAAAAGATTCTGCATTATTATTAAAAATTTCAAATAATTCTGCGTCTGTCTTCTTTGAAAAATTTTCCACTTTTTTAATTAACTTATCTGCTTTTTCATCAGCATAATCATCCCTCGATGTAATATTAAACCATCTTTCCTGCTTATTGGTATCATAAATTTCCTGTCTTAATTGATTTCTTAATTTAGTAAATCCTGCTTTATTTTCTGTATAATCATTGTATAATAAGTCTATAGCTGTTTCATTGGAACTGGTTTTCTTTCCTTTTACTGTAATTGTCTTTTTTCCTTTTCTTCCAATGCTTTGTATAATCAACATTGGAAACTTTATTTCAAAAATACCTGTTTCAATACAAACTTCATCTATAGGTTTTTCTAAATAAGCATAAACTGTAAATTTTAAAGCTATTCTATTCTTAGGTATTTTAAAGGAGACTTCTTTTTTGCCTATTACAGAAGGATAATTTATGTATAATTCATTATCATCATATTTAGTAGCCCACTTTAAACCTTTAATTTCATATTCTTTGAAGTCACGATTAAATTGAATTACTTTGTATGTATACCATTTTTCTTTTTTCAATACACTAACCTTTTGTCCCTTTTCATCAAAAGGTCCATCTAATTTTAATACCCGTAAGGGAGGAGGAGGAACATAATTATTTAGATATTGTACTCCGCCCTGCTTTCCGTTCATGATTACTTGTGTAGGAGAATTAAAAGTCAAATCTCCTTCAGTAGCTGTAAGAGTGATGGATTTTTTAGCTGTTTTTACACTTTCCCCACCTACGGTACGTACTATTTTTCCTCCAGACATACAATAAGTTATTTTAATGTAAACTGGTTTGTTGAGCGCTATTAGATTTTACTATAGCTCCACTTTCCAGGTTAATTGTATCTTCATTACTCGTATAAGTACTCTTTTTTGTAGTTTCAGTAATTTCTTTTGCCTTACTATCCCTATATGCTCCGGCACTTTCAAATATATTATGTGCAGATAAATTATAATCATCTCCTGCCATGGCAGATATATTTTCACCGGCACTCATACTTATATTTTGTGAAGCGGATACCACTACGTTTTTTGCATCCATAAAAAGAGTTTCCGGTGCATAGGTTTTTATATTACCCTGTCCGTCCATAAACATTTTATTTCCGCTGGGGTCTTCTATAAGTATAGAACCCTGTTCCTGTGCATCATTAAAAACAATCTTGGTCCCACTACGGGTCTGTATGACTTTAATATCGTTTCCCTGGGTGTAATATTCTGCAATCTCTCCACCATTATAAGCCGTTCCCAACACAATAGGAGCTTCGGCATTTCCTCCCTGAAACGCACACAATACGGTTTCTCCGATCTCAGGGTTGAAATAAGTCCCTTTGCCTCCTCCGGAATGGGGCTGTATTACCTGTACCCAAGGAGTCTGGCTGTTAGCCCTCCTTTGCCAGGCAAACTGCACCCTTACCCTTCCCATTTTCAGGGGGTCTCGGTTGTCCTTTACAGTGGCATGTTGTATCTGGGCTTTGGGAGCTTCAACCTCGTTATAGTATGGAGGAACCGGTAAGTCTTTAGGTACTCCGACAAAGGTATTGGTATACCCTTCTCCGTCTGCAAAGGTGTGGACGATCTCGGTAATCTTATACGATTCTATGGGTACCCGTCCGTTTTTGAATATTTCATGCCCCGGAATCCAAGCCATCATCTTAACCACATCACCGACACGTAAGCAAGGATTATTACTGGTAGCTTCCACATAGACTAAATTCTGCCTTTTCTTCATATCTCTTTCCAATGATCGTTGCATATCCAACGAGCCGTTAAGCAATAAGCTCTGATCGTAATGGGCCGTAGGAGATACATTATATAGGTTTTTGGATGCATTGTAGGCAAATTGCTGAAAAGGGTTGTTAGAGGATTGTATGCTTTGGGTTTTGGAATCTAGCAAATAGTCTGTTCCTTGTTTGGCATCATAGACCGTATAGGAAAAATTCTGGGGCTGCACTTCCATCTTAATTTCATAATCGTAAACATCTTCTCCTTCCATTAACTCAATAATTTTACCTCCCCAGGCAGAGAAACAAAACTGTTCTCCATTGTAGTAAAAATATTCTCCAAACCTTTTACTTAGCTGCTGTAAAAACTGAAAATCGGTGCTGTTGTATTGTACTATATAATTCAGCCTTTCATTGTAATTAGGATTAATATGAAAGCTTATAACATTTTGCGGATAGTCTTTAATTACTTCTTTAATAATTTCCTCAAAGGTCTGGTTTTCAAAACTGCGGCAATGGAGCCCGTTTTCCATAAGAATGGAAGGAGAAGTCCCCCGAAAAACAATCTGGCGAATTCCTTCTTTTTTAGGCATGGAAAGTTGGGTAATGATTCCGGTAAAAATAGAGGTGGTTTTCCCGAACTGTCGGAATTGGAAACTAATCCTTTTTCCTAAATATTCTCTGGAGTTTTGTAAAAGGTAAGTGGTATGATTCTCTCCGAATTCGTCGGGGTCACAAATAAGGGTAAATTCGTGCAGGTCATTGATTTTTTGCCTGATTTCTAATTGGATATTTGTTTGAGTGAAAAAATCAACTCCATTGATCTTTATTTGAACTGATACTAAGTGGGAATCTCCGTATAAGTCTTCTTTTGTTCCTCCGTATTTTGCAAAATAAGAGGATTTATTTTGGGGTGGATTAATTTGAAAAAGAGGGTTTTTCTC